>DUSG01000004.1 GCA_012842725.1 Clostridiales bacterium | reverse complement strand
CTTAGTCTACTATCTCTTAAAATAATGTCTACATTGAACTCATCCTGAATTAATAAAAGATTCTGATCATAATCTCCAAACAGCATTCTGGTTTTTTCAATATCTTTTAGCTCTAGACTTTCTTCATGTGTATCAAATACCAAATTCTATTCCTCCTACTAAAGTTAAATCTATTTTATTCTAACTTTTACACCAATATCTTCTAAAACTTCAACATATATTTTTCCTATTAAAGACTTCTCATTAGGAAAATACTCTATTCTTTGATTCAGTATAACCGCATCTTCAGGTATTTGTAGTTTTATTTTAGCATTTAATCTTTCTTCACATATAGTTTTTGCCTCTTCTTCGCTTATTATTTTAGTTGTTGAAACTAATTCTTCATACTGTGTTATGATCAGTTTTATAGGAAAAACATAGCTGCCAAAATTAAAGATATAGATTTCCTTTTCTATTTTATTATAATCTTCATAAGGTATTTTCTTATCCCTTTCAAACTTCCTACTTACTATTTCCAAAGAATATGTTTTATGAACCCTTCCGCTTTTCTTATATTCTATCTGCTCATAAGGTATTTCTTCCACATCTTCATACCAAGTCCTGGCATGAACTTCAGCCATAGAATGAACATACCTTTCCGGTAAATTATTCCTAATAATTGTACCGGACACTAATAGTTGATTCTTTTTTACTGTATCACCATCCTTTACCATACCGTCTCCATTTAATACAAGGATTTTTTCTATGACACCGTTTTTTGAAGCAACTATATCACAGGGTTCATCTTTGTTTATAAGCTGGGGCTCAGGTCCTTTTTCCACTACTTTTATAAATGCCTTTGTTCCCTTCATTTCTACCCCAACCCAAGTCAGTTCCGGCATTCTTATGAGCAGTTTGTTCTCAACTTTCCTCTTGTTTATCTTTTTCTTTCTCATTCCGATTTTAAGCCCTGCATGACTTAGGTTTTCAATTACAACTTGTTCATCTATATTTTTAAGACCGTATATTTCAATCATCCATATATAGGAACTCAATATATAAATAGATATGAGTAATATGGCTAATCCGACAACAAACCATTTCCTTTTCTTCATCTTTTTTATCTTAAAGGGCATACCGCATTTTTCAATTATTTGTATATTGCTGTCAGTTTTTTTCACTATGGATTTAAGCTTGAAAAAATCACTGCTGCTTATTTTAGCCTTGATAGTTGCATAATCAATTTTTTCTATATCCCAAAGATAAATATTATTTACAACAGCTAGATTGATAAATCGTTCAATCTTTATACCTTTAACAACTATAATAGCATATCCACGTAAATAATTCCATATTCTCAATATGAGCACAGCATCACCCCATTATCTATACTCTATATTGACGATTTTTCCGGTAATGATTATCTCTTCTTGAATTATTGATTTAATAACAAGTTTACTTCCGGTTATGGTCAGTATTCCACAACTTGTATTTATTCTGATCTGATCATCTTTATAACTGATTATCCCTTTATGATTTTCAATAGAAACACTATCAGTGCCCAAAATTATAACTTTTGGTAAGTCTAATGTAATATCTTTGGGCAACTCCAAAGCATCTGATATTATTTCTTTTACCTTATATGATTTTGAATTCATAACATACACCTCATAATAAATTTATGATTATGGGTTTTCTTTAGAACAAAAAACGCATGAGCTTCTCGCTCATGCGTTTCAAACATTTAATTATTTTTTTCTCAATGCAAGTGGTTTGCTTAATATTTCTGACATAACAATTGCTCTTTGCAAATCAGATAAGCCGACATCAAAAATTTCTCCGCTTTCAGTGTCAGATTCTTCAATTTGCATATCTTTATATTGATTTTCATCGGCTGTTTTATCCGTATAATCATATTTGATTTCATAATTATTGTTTCGGGTTTCATGATCACTGCTATATTGAACTTCATATGCCTTTTTTGTAGCCTTTTTTGGTTTTTGTTCAGCCATTTCTATATCAGCATTTCGTTTATATATATCCTTTTTGCTTCTGGTTTTCGGATATATAGGAGCCTTTTTTTGACTTTGATTACCTCTTTTATTAAACATGGCTGAAAAAACAGCTACTAAGATAGCAATTATTAATCTTTCCAATAATGTTCCCTACCTTTATATTAAACTTCCGGAGGGGCTTATTTTTTATCCTTAGCTTCAGTTTCAGGTCTACCGCCTTTTGAAATAGAATCCCTCATCTGAGTATCAGCTTGTATATTCTGCATGTTCAGATAATCCATTACGCTTATTTTCCCCTGCCTTAAAGCTTCTGCCATTGCCCTGGGTACTTCAGCCTCAGCTTCCACAACTTTGGCCCGCATCTCTTGAACCGCCGCCTTCATTTCCTGTTCCCTAGCGACAGCCATTGCACGTCTTTCTTCAGCTTTGGCTTGAGCTATTCTCTTATCTGCCTCTGCCTGATCTGTCTGAAGTTGAGCACCGATGTTTCTTCCTACATCCACATCTGCAATATCTATTGACAATATTTCAAATGCTGTGCCTGAATCCAAACCTTTATTTAACACTGTTCTTGATATAAGGTCAGGATTTTCCAATACTGCCTTGTGACTTTCAGAGCTTCCTACTGTGGTTACAATACCTTCTCCTACTCTGGCTATTATCGTCTCTTCACCTGCTCCTCCTACCAGTCTGTCAATATTAGCTCTCACCGTAACTCTTGCTTTTGCTTTTACCTCAATACCATCCTTAGCTACTGCAGCAACTATAGGTGTCTCAATAACCTTAGGATTTACACTCATCTGAACAGCCTCAAGGACATCTCGTCCTGCCAGGTCAATGGCAGCTGCCCTTTCAAAGCTCAAATCAATCTCTGCTCTTTGAGCTGCTATTAGCGCATTGACAACCCTATCAACATTACCTCCTGCCAAATAATGAGCTTCTAATTGATTAACAGAAAGCCCTAATCCTGCTTTCCTGGCTTTTATCAATGGATTTACTATCCTGCTTGGAACCACTCTTCTGAGTCTCATTCCTACCAGTGTGAAAATACCAATATTAACCCCTGCAGCTAATGAAGATATCCATAGTCCCAGAGGTACAAAACTTAAAAATATGGTTAAGGCTAAAACTATTACAAACAGAAATAAAATAGGTATTATCAACTCCATACTAACTTTCCTCCTCATAATTTTTTACAATGATTTTCATGCCATCAACATGCGTCACAATGACTTTTGAATCCTTAGAAATAAAATTCCCTTCAGATTGAGCATTAACTCTATTGCCTTCAATTATCACCACTCCTGAAGGTCTCAAAGGTGTTTCAGTCACACCAACTTTTCCAAGATATGAAGAATAATCTTTATTTGAACTAGTGTAGCCTTCTTCTCTCTTTTGTTCTTTATCCAATATAAGAAACTTTAAATATTTACTTCCATAACCCAATTTATATAGACCTGCAATAATAATAACAAATATGGCAATTGTCGATATAATCAGCAGCAAAGCATCATATAGATTAGAAGTTATCATTATAATACTTATAATTACACAAATTACCCCTGCTATTCCCGGTAACCCAAAACCTGGAACAATGCCCTCTATTACCAGAAGCACTATACCTAATACATATAATAATACAGTAAGTCCAGTCCAATCTCCAAACATATTACTTGCCCCCTTTCTATAACCAGCCTAATTTTTAACTGTTATGGTTTAATTATATCCTAGTTTTTAAAGTATTTCTATAAATTTTATAATAATCTAATTTTATTATACTTTATATTCTTATATATAGTTATTATATAAGAGCATCTGGATATTATGAATAATTCCAAACATAATAAGCAAAAAATTAAAAACCTGAAATCATAAGATTTCAGGTTAATTGCTCATTCTCCACTTAAATGTTTTTTTACTAATTCGTTTACCAATCTTCCGTCTGCCCTGCCTTTTACTTTCGGCATAAGTGCTTTCATCACCTGTCCCATATCTTTAGCGCTTTGTGCGCCTACCTCATATATGGTCTGGGTAACTATATTATCTAACTCATCTTCACTAAGCTGCTGAGGAAGGTAGCTCATCAATATATCTATCTCTCTTTTCAGATTTTCAACCAGGTCAGGCCTATTGCTTTTCTCATACTCCGGTAATGAATCCTTCCTTTGTTTTACTGCCTTAGCTATTACTTCAAGAACACCTTCATCGTCTAATTCAATCTTTTTATCTTTTTCTATCTGCAATATTCCTGCTCTGACCATAGTTATAACATTTTTCCTGATGTTGTCTTTTTCTTTCATTGCAGTTTTTAAATCATCAAGCAACACTTGTTTAAGAGACATATAAATCATCCTTTTTATATTTATTTAAACTTCCTCTTCCTAGCTGCTTCTGATTTTTTCTTTCTTCTTACGCTTGGCTTTTCATAATGTTCTCTTTTTCTGATTTCAGCTAATACCCCGGCTCTAGCACATTTTTTCTTAAAACGTCTTAATGCGCTTTCCAGAGACTCGTTTTCGCCAACTCTGATTTCAGACATCTAACTCACCCTCCCTCCGCGGTAACGATCAAAAGGTTAAATCCAACTGCATAAAGCGGGATAAATAAAACACATATTTTATTATACAGTACATGCTAATTTGGTGTCAATAAAAGGTTTGCTTTAAATCAACCTGGAGGCCATTGTAAACTTCTACCGCCTAATAGGTGAAAGTGTATATGAGGAACGGTTTGACCACCATCTTCACCAATATTATTCACTATTCTAAAGCCTTTCTCATCCAATTTAAGATTCTTCGCAATATTCGATGCAACTTTAAATACATGTGCAATAATATTGTAACCAGCCTCGTCCAGTTCAAGGATAGATTGAACATGAATTTTAGGCACAATAAGAACATGAACCGGAGCTTCCGGATTTATATCATTAAACGCTACCACCTTTTCATCCTCATATACCTTGCTGGAAGGTATTTCACCCTTAATAATTTTGCAAAATACACACTGGTCCATGATTACGCTTCACCTCCCTAATTGGGTTAAGAAAAGTATTCAACAAAATATCTCAAAATCCTTCTATCAATTAAATCTTTTCCAAAACCCCAACCATTACGTCATCTTTAACGCTTTTCAGCTCAGTATTTATTATCTTGCCCTTAATATCATATGCAGATTCTGTAATAACTCTTATATAATTATCTGTCAATCCCTCATAAAACTTACTGCTGTCATCAACCTGCTGCTCATAAAGGATTCTGAAGCTCTTGCCTATCATTCTGTTCATAAACTTCTCCTTATTTTTTCTTGCTATCTCAGAAATAATTTTGCTTCTTTCCTCCTTTTTCTTAGGGTCTACCTGGTTTTTGAATTTAGCAGCAGGAGTGCCTTTTCTGGGAGAAAACTTGAATATATGCATTCCACTGAATGAAATTTCATCGATGAATTTTACTGTTTGCTCAAATTCCTCATCTGTTTCTCCAGGAAAACCAACAATCAGGTCAGTTGTGATTCCTACATCAGGATATATATGTCTTAATTTATTCACTACTTCCCTATACTCCTGAGTAGTATACTTTCTGTTCATCCTTTTCAATGTAGCATCACAGCCGCTTTGCAATGATAAATGAAAATGTCTACATAATTTATTAAGATGAGGAAGTCGGGCGAAAAAATTATCATCAAAAGTCATTGGCTCCACGGAGCTCAATCTTATCCTTTCTATACCTTCTACTTCATGAACTTTTTCAATTACATCTATAAGACTTATATCTCCGAAATCTTTTCCATAAGAACCTACATGTATACCCGTCAATACCACTTCCAAATAGCCTGCATCAGCCAACAATTTTACCTCTTCCAGTATGCTTTCCAATCTGCGGCTTCTTACAGGGCCCCTTGCATATGGTATAATGCAGTAAGTACAGTATTGTTGGCAACCTTCCTGAATCTTGATAAAAGCTCTGGAGCGGGACTTATAGTTTCTTATACTCATATCTTCAAATTCTTTTACTTCCATTATATCTCCCACTACTGTAATCTTTTTATCCGTCTTTTGCGCTTCTTCAACCAAATCTACTATCCTGGAACGTTCATTTGTCCCTACCACAAGTTTAACGCCCGGTATATTTAATATTTCATCGGGTGCCACCTGCGAATAACACCCCACAACTGCAATAACAGCATCAGGATTATGTTCCATCGCTCTTCTTATAATCTGGCGTGATTTTTTGTCTCCCATATTAGTTACAGTACAAGTATTTATAATATAAATATCCGCATAACTATCATAATCAACAATCTCATATCCAGCATTTTCGAAAGCTTCCATCATGGCTTCCGTTTCATATTGGTTTACTTTGCATCCCAAAGTATAAAAAGCTACCTTGTTCAATTTTTTTCCTCCATCTATTTCATCTCATCAAATTCATACATCAAACAGCTCAATACAGCTAACCCGGCTGTCTCAGTTCTTAAAATTCTGGGTCCCAAAGTTACTGTAATTATTCCTTTATCTAAAGCTTCCGTTATCTCACTGCTTTCATATCCACCCTCAGGGCCAATAAAAATCCCTATTTCCTTTACATTCTTGCCACGTATGGCATCTTTCAGGGGATTGTTATGATCCATCTCATAGGGCATTATTGCTAAATCAAGGGTTGAAGCATCTTCTAAAGCTTCTTTAAACTCTTTAGGTCTATCAATTTTTGGTATTATACCTCTTCTGCTCTGTTTTGCCGCTTCAATAGCAATTCTTTGCCATCTTTGGGTCTTTTTTCTTATATCCTGTTCGTATGACAATTTCACAACATTTCTCATATTCACAACAGGAACAATTCGATTAACTCCCAATTCTGTACATTTCTGAATTATTATATCCATTTTAGGTCCTTTTGGAATTCCCTGATAGAGCACTACTTTAAGCATGGGTTCGGTATTTGAATATTCTTTTTTTAATATCTCTGTCTTAACCATATGTTTGTCCATATCCTTTATAGCTGCATAATAATCTACGCCTTCACCATCACAAAGCACTATAACGTCATCAACCTTCAAACGCAATACTTTTGTTATATGCTGAACATCTTCCCCGGTTATATTTATACTATCCTTTTTAATATCTTTTTTATCAACAAAAAACCTATGCATATCAATCCCTCTTTGCAGCTATTGCGCACCATTCACCCATTTGGGTAATTTCCAAAACTTTAAATCCTTTGGATTTTAATTCATCGATCACATCTTCCTGTCTGTCCAAAATTATTCCGGAAGATATGAATATGCCTTCGGACTTAAGAAAATCATGGGCTTGAGGTGCAAAAGAAATTATGACATCTGCAATTATATTTGCAACAATTAAGTCAGCCTTTTCAACTGCTATATCCAATAGATTGCCTTTCTTTACTTCGATTCTATGGCTTTCCTTGTTTATTTTTACATTTTCAGCTGCTACTTTACAAGCCACCTCATCCAAATCAACACATAATACTTTCTCTGCACCCAGTTTTGCAGCTGTTATCCCCAGTATACCTGAACCGCATCCTACATCATATACATAGTTCTGATTGTTTATGTATTTCTCCAATAATTTTATACACATCAAAGTTGTCTCATGATTGCCAGTGCCAAAAGCCATACCCGGATCTATTTCGACTACTATTTCTCCTTCTTGTGCCTCATATTTTTCCCAAGTAGGTTTTACAACAACCTTCTCGCCTGCCTTAAAGGGTTTGTAATACTTTTTCCAGGATGTAGCCCAATCTTCTTCTTTCATGGATTTAACAATTATTTCCCCTTTTCCTTTATCAAGGCCATATTGAGTCAAACTATCCACCCTGGATTTGATCTTTTTATATAAATCATCTAAAAAATATGTTTCTATGAAATAACCTTTCACTTTTACGTCATTACCTATAGCTTCTATTAGCTCTGGCTCAACGTAATCCCAGTTAACTTCTTTTCTGTTATTTAAAATAAAATCATTTGGGTCTTCTATAGCAATTCCTGACGCACCTTCGTCCTCCAATATAAAAGCTATGGCTTCGCTGGCTTCAGTTGTTGTTAACACAGTAATTTCTATGTAATTCATGATTTCGCCTCTTTACTATTTTATATACTTATCACATTATATATAATTGTTTCTAATATTACAATATATACATAAATCTATTACCAATAAGGTTATAAAAATAGCAGCCATGTATAACCAGTATACATTTTATCTGGCTACAACAAGGCTGCCATCTGTATAGACAAGTTTTACTAATTACTTAACAGCTTATCGGTTATTTACCGAAAGCATCTTTCATCCTTCCGAAAAAGGATTTTCCAAAATCCACTACATTTTCACCGCTTGCATCAGCAAACTGCCTTAGGAGTTCTTTTTGTTTTTCATTTAGCTTTTTAGGAACTTCTACTTTGACTGTAAAATATAGATCTCCTCTACCGCTTCTTTTCAGGTTTTTGATTCCTTTTCCTTTTAATTTAAATGTAGTACCAGTCTGAGTTCCTTCTTCCAAAATATAGTCTTCTTCTCCTTCAAGAGTAGGAACAGTAATCTTTCCACCTAAAGCAGCTTTAACAAAGCTAATCGGAACCTCACAGAAGATGTCAAAACCTTCCCTTCTGAATATCTTATGGGGTCTTACCCTGAGATATACATATAAATCTCCCTTGGGTCCTCCTTTTTCTCCAGGTTCTCCTTCTCCCCTTAAAGTGAGAATGGAACCATTATCTACACCTGCCGGTATATTGATAGTAATCTTTCTTGTTTTCCTGACTATTCCTCTTCCAAGGCAGCTTGAACATGGATTCTTTATAATTGTACCTTCACCATGACAGGATTCACAGGTTCTAACATTAACAATTCTTCCAAGGGGTGTACTCTGAACATGTCTGACTTCTCCTGTCCCACCGCACGTCTTACAGGTTTCTACTCCACTTCCGTCTTTAGCTCCTGTTCCTTTGCAATTTGGACACTCTTCATTTCTTGTAACACTTATCTCCTTCTCTGCTCCAAAGGCCGCTTCTTCAAAAGTTATTTCCAGTTCATGCTTTATATCTTTTCCTCTCACAGGACCCGATTTTCTGCGGCTTGAAAAAGTAGTAAAGCCAAATCCGTCACCAAAAAAGGTCTCGAATATATCGCCTATATCACCAAAACCGCCGAAACCGGAAAAGTCCCCGAATCCTCCGCCTCCAAACCCACTAGGGTCAAAAGCGGCATGACCAAACTGGTCATACTTTCGCCTTTTTTCTTTATCGCTTAATACTTCATATGCTTCATTAACTTCTTTGAATTTTGCTTCTGCCTCTTTATCCCCTGGATTTAGATCCGGATGATATTTTTTGGCCAGCTTTCTATAAGCCTTTTTTATTTCATCTTCTGATGCATTCCGATCTACACCAAGGATTTCGTAATAATCTTTTTTTGTTGCCATGTTAACACCACCTTGCAGAGGGATAAGTGCTACTTATCGTCATTGACTTTATAATCAGCATTTATTGTACCATCATTATTCTGGCTTCCAAATCCCCCTGCATTAGGTCCGCCTTGTCCTCCTGCAGCCTGATATATCTTTGAAGAAATATCATAGAAAACTTTCGACAACTGTTCAGATGCTTGTTTTATACGATCAGTATCAGTACCCTTCAATGCTTCTTTTAGATTGTTCAACTCTGCCTCAATTTTTGATTTGTCTTCCTGGCTTAATTTATCTCCGAGATCCTTTAAAGTCTTTTCTGTCTGGTATACTAAGCTGTCAGCATGATTTCTAACTTCTACTGCTTCTCTTCTCTTCTTGTCTTCAGCTGCATACTTTTCTGCATCTTTTATTGCTCTTTGTATCTCGTCTTCAGACAGGTTAGAACTTGCAGTTATGGTAACTTTCTGTTCATTACCTGTTCCTAAATCTTTAGCAGATACATGTACTATACCATTTGCATCTATATCAAAAGTTACCTCTATCTGAGGCACACCTCTGGGTGCAGGTGGTATTCCCGTAAGCTGGAATCTGCCCAGAGTCTTGTTATCGGCAGCCATTTCTCTTTCTCCCTGGAGGACGTGTATTTCAACACTAGTCTGTCCATCAGCGGCTGTAGAGAATATCTGGCTTTTTCTTGTAGGTATTGTTGTATTTCTTTCAATAAGCTTAGTAAATACTCCACCCAATGTTTCGATTCCCAGTGACAAAGGAGTAACATCCAGCAACAGCACATCTTTCACTTCTCCTGTGAGCACTGCTGCTTGAATTGCTGCACCTATTGCAACACATTCGTCTGGATTTATTCCTTTATAAGGTTCTTTGCCGGTAAGTTTTCTTACGGCTTCCTGAACCGCAGGTATTCTTGTAGATCCGCCTACCAGTATAACTTTATCTATTTTATCTACTGTCAAGCCAGCATCGGATAAAGCTCTTCTGGTAGGTTCCATAGTAGCTTCTACTAAATCTCGGGTCAAATCTTCAAATTTAGCCCTGGTCAAAGTCATATCCAAATGCTTAGGTCCAGTTGCATCAGCTGTTATAAACGGCAAATTGATATTAGTTTGAAGTACGCTGGAAAGCTCTATCTTAGCTTTTTCCGCAGCTTCTTTCAAGCGCTGCATTGCCATCTTGTCATTTCTCAAATCTATTCCGTTTTCCTTGCGGAATTCTTCTATCAAATAATCAATTATCCTGTTATCAAAGTCATCTCCGCCTAATCTATTGTTTCCGCTTGTTGCTAAGACTTCAAAAACACCGTCTCCCAACTCAAGAATTGATACATCAAATGTACCGCCGCCCAAGTCAAAAACCAATATCTTTTGATTGCCTTCTTTATCCAAACCATAAGCTAAGGAAGCGGCAGTCGGCTCATTGATTATTCTGAGAACCTCTAATCCCGCTATTCTACCTGCGTCCTTTGTTGCTTGCCTTTGACTGTCGCTAAAGTATGCCGGAACGGTTATTACTGCTTGTGTAACTTTTTCCCCTAGATAAGCTTCTGCATCTTGTTTTAATTTTGAAAGTATCATTGCAGAAATTTCCGGTGGAGTATAAGATTTATCATCTATCGTAACCTTGTAATTGGTTCCCATATGCCTTTTTATGGATATAATTGTCCTATCAGGATTTGTTATGGCCTGGCGTTTTGCAACTTGACCTACCAGCCTTTCGCCGTTTTTTGTAAAAGCAACAACAGAAGGTGTCGTTCTGCTGCCTTCTGCATTAGGTATTACGACAGGCTCACCGCCTTCCATAACTGCTACGCATGAATTTGTAGTACCTAAGTCTATCCCAATGACTTTTCCCATTTATGTTTCATCCTCCTCATGATTAAAGAATTTAATTCTTGACTGCTACTTTGACCATAGATGGTCTTATGACTTTATTATTGAGCATATATCCTTTTTGAAAAACTTCTTTAATAATATTTTCCTCATCACCTTCCGCTTCAACCTTCATGACTGCATGATGCAAATTAGGATCAAAATTGCAATTTAATGCTTCGATTTCTTCCAATCCATTCTTATTTAATATTCCAATAAATTCTTTATATATCATTTCAAGCCCGTCATAATATTTTGGATCCAGATTGGCGGACTTGAAAGAATCCAAAGCTCTCTCAAAATTATCTATTATAGGAAGAAGTTGCTTTATCAAATCTCCTAATGCTGTAGTATAAATTTCTTCTTTCTCTCTGGTAACTCTTTTCCTATAATTATCAAAATCAGCTTGGAGCCTTAAATGCCTATCTTTTAGTCCTTCTATCAGGTTTTCAAGCTCCATTATTCTTTGTTCTTTAGTTTGAAGCTCTTCCTTAAGTTTTTCTAATCCTGATTGATCCTCTTTTATATCTGCTTCATCTTCTTTGTTTTCCTGTTCATTATTGTCTTGATTGTCATCCTTTTTTTTATCTGTCTCCGGACTATCCAATTCATTTTTCTCTAAGTCTTGTAAGTTCTTTTCCTGTTTTTCTACCATTATCAGCCCACCTATCAATATAATGTTTTAATAAAAATAAATTTGTTACTTAACTATTTTTGTCAATATCTCACTTAAACTTTGGGTCAGGCAATCCACTATGGATATAACCCTCGAATATTTCATTCTGGTTGGTCCCAATACACCAATTGAGCCTATTATTTTACCATTATAACTATATGTTGCAGTTATCAAACTGCAATCTTTTAACTGGTGTATTTTGTTCTCTTTTCCAATCGTCACGGTTATATTATTTGAAACATCATTTAACAATTCATATAACAATTCATTTTCATTCAATACATTGAAAAAATCCTTAGCTTTCTGCACATCGCTGTATTCAGGAAGATCAAGGAGGTTTGCAGCTCCATCAGAGAAGACCTCAACCCTCTCTGAGTACCTCAATGCTTGTAGCAATTCCGGTAATACCTTGTTAAGTACTTGTCGATATTCAATGATCGGTCCTACATCTGCTTCTAGTTTTGCTATATCAATATTCATCAATTCCGCTATGGATAAACCCATCAGTTTATGGTTTAATATTTTATTTATTCTTTCAAGTATTCCATCTTCTATATCGTTGTCTATCCTGATTATGCTGTTTTTAATAATACCTGCATCGGTTACAATCACGGCCAATATATTGCGATTATCCACTTTTATCAATTGCAGATGTTTTAAGGAAGTTCTTTTAAACTGGGGGGCGGTAACAATAGACGCATATTTAGTCATCGCTGACAAAATTCTTGAAGCCTGCTTAATAAGCAGGTCAATCTCCCCAACAACTTCCATAAACTCTCTTCTGATATATTCATATTCCTGCTCATTAAGAGCTTTCTTATCCATCAGTTCATCTACATATAACCTGTACCCTTTGTCTGAAGGGACTCTTCCGGCAGAAGTATGTGGCTGTTCAATATAACCCATTTCTTCTAAATCTGCCATTTCATTTCGTATCGTTGCAGGACTGACATTTGTAAGATATTTTTTTGATACAGTTCTTGAACCTACAGGTTCTGCTGTATTAATATAATCTTCGATTATAGCTTGTAATATTAGCTGTTTTCTTCTGCCTAACGCCATATTACTCACCACCTTTGTTAGCACTCTTTATCATTGAGTGCTAATTCTGTTTTTAAAATATCACTGTAACATTTTTTTGTCAATAGTATTTTGAAAAAATATTCCTATTCCATGAATTCAACAAATACTGTATTTGATAGATCTCTTCCTTTGTCAGTAAGATATATCCTGTCACCGCTGATTTGTATAAGTTCATATCTATTCAGTTTAAACAATACGTCTCCATACTTCTCCATAAAGTTTATGCTGTATTTTTCATTTATGTCGGGTATAAACAATCCGGTGTTTAACCTTAAACCCAGCATTATTGTCTCCCAAAGTCCTTCTTCAGTACTGATAATTTCCCTGTCTTCAACAGGCAATTCATTGTTCTTCAATCTTGCTATATACTCTTCTATGCTTCTGTAATTCCAATATCGAACCCTATCTATTTTAGAATGACTTCCTGCTCCTGCCCCAATATACTCTTCATTATTCCAATATATTAAATTATGGATACACTGAAATCCTTCTCTGGAATAATTGGATATCTCATATTGTTTCAATCCGTATGTCTCCAGTATTTCCTTCGCCATTCTGTACATCTCTCTATCCGTTTCGTCATCCGGTATACTCAATTGTCCTGACCTTATCAATTGATATATAGTTGTTCCTTCTTCTACAATCAAACTATAACAAGATACATGTTCTACGCCTAAACTGCATACATTATTCAGACTTTCCTCCCACATCTGAAGAGTTTGTTTTGGAAGAGAGAACATCAAATCCACATTTATATTGTCGAATCCGTGTTTTCTAAAAATATTTAAACTTTCAATAAAGCCTTTTCTATCGTGCATTCTCCCTATTATATTTAACAATTCATCCTGCCATGCCTGCAAGCCAATACTTATTCTATTTATACCCACAGTTTTATATAACAACGCTTTTTTCTCATCCACAGTACCTGGATTACATTCGATAGTTATCTCAGCATCTTTTTCTATATTCTTTTCAATCGCCTTTATTATCCGTTCTATGTTTTCAGGATTAATAATGGTGGGGGTACCCCCACCAATAAAAACGGTTTTAAAAGTATATTTACCTTGATTTATATAATAATTTAATTCCTTGAGCAGAGCTTCAATATACGGTTCCTCATAAATATCCTTATTAGCATAGGAATTAAAATCACAATATAAGCATTTTTTGTAGCAGAAAGGTATATGAATATATAAGCCTATACTTTTCATATATATCACCTAATCATTCAGCTTTAATACCGACATAAAGGCTTCCTGTGGCAATTCCACACTTCCTATCTGTCTCATTCGTTTTTTGCCTTCTTTTTGCTTTTCCAAAAGCTTTTTCTTTCTTGTAATATCACCGCCATAACATTTTGCCAGTACATCTTTTCTCAACGCTTTAACAGTTTCTCTGGCAATGATTTTTTGGCCTATGGCAGCCTGTATGGGAATCTCAAACAACTGTCTCGGTATCACTTCTTTTAATTTCTCAACCATTGCTCTTCCTCTGGTATAGGCTTTTTCTTTATGAACTATAAATGATAATGCATCAACTATTTCACCGTTCAACAATATATCCAGCTTAATCAGATCAGATTTAACGTATCCCTTTAATTCATAATCAAAGGAAGCATATCCCTTTGTCCTTGATTTTAAAGCATCAAAGAAATCATATATTATTTCATTTAAGGGTAATTCGTATGTCAGTATTGCTCTGGTTTCTTCTATATACTTCATGTCTTTAAATATTCCTCTTCTGTTCTGGCAAAGCTCCATTACTGTACCTACAAATTCTGTAGGTGTCATTATGGAAGCCTCCACAATGGGTTCCTCCATATAGTCTATTTCCTGAGGTGACGGCATATTGGTAGGATTAGACACCTCTATCATTTCCCCATTAGTCTTTATCACATGATATATAACACTTGGCGCCGTCGTAACCAGATTTAAATTGTATTCTCTCTCCAGCCTTTCTTGTACAACTTCCATATGAAGCAGACCCAAAAAACCACATCTGAAACCAAAGCCCAGAGCTGCTGAAGTCTCAGGTTCAAACAATAATGCTGCATCATTGAGCTGCAATTTCTCTAAAGCATCTCGCAGATTGTAATAATCAGCCCCATCAGCTGGATATATTCCGCAAAATACCATAGGAGTTACTTTCTTATATCCCGGTAATGGATTCAGGCACGGTCTTTTTGCATCTGTTATAGTATCACCGACATGCACGTCCTTAACATTTTTTATACTAGCTGTTATATAGCCTACTTCACCGGCTAACAACTGGCTGCAAGGTGTCATTCCAGGTCTAAATGTTCCTACCTCTGTAACTTCATATTCTGCACCTGTCGCCATCATTTTTATTATCATTCCCGGTTCAACTTTTCCGTCAAATATTCTGACATAAGCTATTACACCTTTATAGCTGTCATACAGTGAATCAAAAATCAAAGCTTTAAGAGGCGCTTCTTCATCTCCCTGAGGATGGGGAATATATTTTACTATCCCTTCTAAGACTTCATCAATACCTATACCTTCTTTAGCAGATATCAAAGCAGCATTCTCCGTATCAAGCCCAATAACATCCTCTATTTCTTTCTTAACTCTGTCAGGATCTGCACTGGGCAGATCGATTTTATTTATTACCGGATACAACTCCAGATTGTTATCCAAAGCTAAGTAGACATTGGCCAAAGTCTGGGCTTCAATACCTTGCGTTGCATCTACAACCATAATTGCTCCTTCGCATGCAGCCAAACTCCTTGAAACCTCGTAAGTGAAATCTACATGTCCAGGTGTATCTATAAGATTAAAAACATACTCCTCTCCGTCTTTTGCTTTATAATTTAATCTTACAGCAGTCAGTTTTATAGTAATTCCTCTTTCTCTTTCCAAATCCATATTATCAAGAACTTGAGATTCCATATTTCTTTGTTCTATTATACCTGTTTTTTCTATCAATCTATCTGCAAGAGTTGACTTACCATGATCTATATGGGCAATAATGCAGAAATTTCTAATACGCTTTTGCCTATCCATGGTCATATGGAGTTCCTCCTTATGTTATTGTGATTTGTACCACATCATGAAATATTATAAATTATAGCACAAATCATTTTACCATAAAAGCATGTAATATGTAATCCAAATAAAAATCATTTAGGCTCTTGAATCATTCATCATTTGAATGATTCAAGAGCCTAATTTGGTAATCATAACTCTAAGAGTCTCTTTTAATCTTTCTAATGTTTGATTTGCAAACATAATCAAACTTTCTATATTAAACCTATAAGTTTCACCGGCAATATCAATCCTTAAAAATTTATCATTCTCTATCTTTAATAAAAAAGCGTAACTTCCGTCTTTTTTTGACACTAACGCCGAAGTTCTAATATCTGCTATATATAACATGGTTAAAAAAAATATCAAGCATAACATAAGCATCCATATGTGTTTTAATTTTTCTATTCTTTCCTTTTTCCTAAAAAGCTTTTCTTCTGTTCTGTTCACTATATTCACTCCTGCAGCTCATTTAATACTTCTCCCAATACATTCCCCATCAATTCTGCTGAATAATGGGCTTCTTCTATTGTATTAAGCATACATCCTATTTCAATAAGTATCGAATAATTGCTAAAGTATTGATTATACTTGGCATTTGCTCTTTCTGTTTTCAAATAAAGTCCAGGATATAGTGTATCCATTTTTTTCTTAATGTATGCTGCAAATTTTTCCAGTTCAGAATAATTTGGGTTTTTATTCCCTATAACAAGCATTACCCTTGCGGCTTTTTTCCCATTTATGTTTACAGTATAATCACTTTTCCTTGCTGCTTTTACCCTTTCATTCTCCGCAGGAAAGGCATCTCTATGTATATCAATTATTACTTTTATTGAGGAATACTTACTCATATGTTTTTTTATAGTAGCCAAAGAATTTGAATAAGAATATGCATAGGAATCCTTATCATGATATGTTTTATCATGTATTACCTTATATTTATATTTATCTTGTAACACTTTAGCCAAAGTGCTCCCCACAGAAACCACATTATACTTTTCTGTCAATGTATGATAATTTGAAGCAGTATTGGGCATATAGCTTTCAGTTGCATGACTGTGATAAATCAATATCTGAGGACTGTTCTTTGAAAGTTCAACTTTATCGGGTGAAGGTATATTGGGTGCATATTCTTCAACTGGTTCATTACTTCCTTCATTATTCAGCAAATGATCAAAATTTTCCAGTTCTTCAGCTGTATACTCATCTTCTTCGCTGAAATATATATCTCCTTCAGGAACATCTGAAAAGCTTTTAATATCCGGTATACCTTCACCCATAGCTTGAGAAGCTGATAACTTGTCTTCATCTATTTCCAAAAAACCAGAGTAGCTAAACTTAAAAAAACTCAATGGATTTTTAAGAAATCTTGATGGTAAAGACGCTATTTCGTCAGTGATGAACCCATTAATGTCATCGATATCAACCCCTTTATATCCTTCATAGGCAACTTTTAAAGCGGGCATTGTATTATTTAATATAAAAATGAATATATTATCCATTTTCTCTTCTTCTATATTGGAATATACATCTGAATAGCTGAAAACCTCTTTTGCTTCTTGCATACCCTTGCTTACATACAAGTAACCCAATAGAGCCAGACAAATAAGTAAACATATAAAATAGAATCTTTTTTGCTTATATCTCCTTTGTAAATTCAAAAATTACACCCCGCTTTACATCGCTGAAAGAAATAAATATATATTTAAACATATGTGTAATATATATATTTTTATGATAAAAAGATAGTCATTATCAATTAATAAATCTGTGCACATCATCCATATGTATTCCCGGATGTAGAGAAATATTTAAGCCGTCTGCCACAACATCAGATATATCTTCAATGAAACCGTCGATTTCCTTAGGAGTAACCATCAGAGAGCCTATATGAGGTGATAATACTTCATTTATAAGCGCCATCTTTTCTTCTCTGTTTATATTCTTTAACATTTCATAAAAACCGGTATCTTTTTTTGCTTCTTTTATGAGATTATCAATTACTAAATCTATTGTGTCATTAGCCATTGTAGCTGCATCTACAACGGTTGGCACACCAATAGCAATTACAGGTACACCAAGAGTTTTTTGGCTTAATTCCTTTCTGTTATTACCCACTCCTGAACCAGGATTTATTCCGGTATCTGAAATCTGTATAGTAGTATTTACCCTTTCGAGTTTTCTTGAAGCCAAGGCATCAATGGCTATGACCAAATCAGGTCTTACTCTGTTAACCACTCCTAAAATTATTTCACTGGTCTCAATGCCTGTTATACCAAGGACCCCGGGAGATATAGCGCAAACTGATCTCACACTTTCGTCAATTTGCTCCGGTAAATACTCGGTCATATGTCTTGTAACCATTATTTTCTCGACAACTTTAGGACCTAGTGAATCAGGAGTTATATTCCAATTGCCCAATCCAACTACCAGTATCACAGATTTATCATTTAAGTTGGCCAGTTTTATTATTTCTTTAGCTAAAACTCTGCTCACATCTTCCATCAAATCCACATCTTTTTCCTTCAGTCTTGGAACTTCAATTGTTATATAGTTCCCAATAGGTTTTCCTAAAGCTTTTGCACTTTCTTCACTCTCTATTTTCACTCTGGTTATTCTTATATCATCATCGCCATCCTTATCAACAATAACTCCCGGTACAGTCTTCTCTTCCTTACCCTCATATATCTCCTTAGCTTCTAAAGCCAAATCAGTTCTTATGCTTGACATTTGCTTCCCTCCATGTATTTTATTCTTAATATTGCCATAATAATATTATCAATAGTTTTATGTTTTATATGCATATT
>DUSG01000003.1 GCA_012842725.1 Clostridiales bacterium | reverse complement strand
TTTATTTATGTCTTTAATATTTAACTGTATACTTTCTGTGCCATTCCAGATATTTTTTTCTACACTACATATTATATCAATCTTTTCATTAACTGCAATATAATTAAATATAAATCCAATATTAAACGCTATACCTTTAACAGTATCAGTTCCATCACTTAACTGCAGTAGCAAATGTTTATTATTACTGAATAACCTCATATCTTTTATAATCAGATTCCGGAATATAAATATCGGCACAGGATTTCCCTCACCATGAGGCTTTAACATTTCTATTTCTTCCATAAGTTGAGGTAAAGTATTAATACTATCTATTTTGTAATCTACCAAAATTTCTGGAACCATCTCTTTATCATCTAACATTTCTATAACAACTTTGTTTATTAAGTGTTTTAATTTGCTTATGTTTTCCTTTTTTATAACAAATCCTGCAGCCATTTGATGTCCACCAAATTTTTCAAAAAGAAAACTGCATCTGCTCATTGCTTTATAAAGGTCGAAATTAGAAACACTTCTAGCAGAACCTCTCCCAATATCACCGTCAACTGAAATCAAAACTGTTGGTAAGTTATATTTTTCAGTTATTTTCGATGCGACAATACCAACTACTCCAATGTGCCAATTATCAGCTGCTAATACTATTACTTTTTCTCTTTTTAGATTAACCTCTCTATTTATTAAATTTATTGCTTCTTCTATAATATCATTTTCAATTTTCTGCCTTTTCATATTGATTTCATTTAAAACTTTAGCTATTTCATATGCATTTTCCCTATCCTCGGCTGTCAGAAGCTCTACCCCCAAACTTGGATTACTAAGCCTTCCTGCAGCATTTAACCTAGGCCCAAATATAAAACTTAAATGATATGTATTGATATTAGATATATCTACTCCAGATACTTTTGCCAAAGCTTCAATACCTATATTTGGGTGTGATCTCATTTTATCCAAACCGTTTTTAACGATAATTCTATTTTCTCCCAGAAGTGTTACTACATCAGCAACTGTACCTAAAGCAGCTAAATCAATAATATTCTTGATTATTTCATATCTACCCATTTTCTGAGCAAGGGCAGAAACTAACTTAAAAGCAACTCCTGCTCCTGCAAGATACTTAAAAGGATAATTACAGTTTCTTTGATTAGGATTTAATACTGAATAAGCTTCAGGCAATATATCGCTGCATTGATGATGATCTGTTATTATTATATCCCTGTTCCTTTTATTCACAAGTTCTACTTCATTTATTGAATTAATGCCGCAATCTACAGTTACTATTAAATCTACATCATCATTTAATATTTTTTCTATTGCTTCAGTATTGAGTCCATATCCTTCATCCAGTCTGTTTGGTATGTAGTAAACCACATTTGCACCTAATTCTTTAAGTATCATATATAATATTGAAACACTTGTTATACCATCTACATCATAATCACCGTATATACATATTTTTTCTCCATTTTTTATTGCTTTTTCCAACCTACATACAGCAGGTTCCATACCTTTCATATTAAAAGGATTATGAAGCTCATCCATAACCGGATTGAGAAATACTTTTGCATCTTCAATCGTTTCAACATTCCTATTAATCAATATTCTTGCTAATGTTTCTGAAATATTTAATTCCTTAACAAAATCCTTAACTTTTGTATAGTCCTTATCATAAGATAGCCATCTTTTTATCAAAATATCACCTACATACTATTCATTGTTTTTATTAGTATCATATTGAACTCCGCCTTTTTTATCAAGTGATTCTTTACTTTGCTTTATTTGTTCCAATTCTTCATTTAGTTTTCTTATTCTATTATTTAATTCATTTATCTTGATGCTGGTCTTAATTCTACGGATTATATCAAAAGGAAGCATTATAAGTATACCAACCAATGTTGAACCTAATATAACAAGTGCTTGAGACATATTTTTTTCATACCATAAAAAATTGATGGTTATTACAGAAGCGTTCTGTATCGCAAAAATGGCTATGAGTAAAGCAAAAATCATTGAAATAATAATTATCAATTGCATTACTCGCTCATCCCCTTCTCTCTATTATTATAAATAAAAACAACTTACTATGAGAAAATATTAAAGGCAACAGTCTTTTTGGCTGTTACCTTTAATTTTAGCGTGCAGCTTGAACTTTTTTACTTGAACTTATAATTGCCCAAAGAGGACCGGATATAAAAATAGATGAATAGGTGCCTCCAATTATTCCAGCTATTAATGGGAGCGCAAAATCTTTAATTGCTGGAACTCCTAATAC
>DUSG01000257.1 GCA_012842725.1 Clostridiales bacterium | reverse complement strand
CTTCCGTCGCTTCTATATTTCATAATAGAATTATCACTTATTGCGACTAATTCTCCTCTTTCATTATATTTCAATACAGGAATTAAAATGTCTTCAAAATCCTGTGCCCATATTATTTCTCCCTTATTGTTGTATGTAGCTAATTTTGTCACTATTTTGTTATTAGAAATATCCATCAATGATAACGTAAAATATTTGTTGTCAATACCATCGAAAGATACAACCTGAGCTTTGCTTATATAGCCATTGCACAGTTTAATGCCTTTTAAATCAAAAATATCAAAATAATTGCTTTTCTCATCTTTATACTGAATCAAAATCAATCCTTTATCAGAACTGTATATATCTGAAGCAGGAACCACTAATTCGTATAACCAAAGCAATTCCCCGGTTTTTGATACAACTGCCATTTCACTATTGTTTATAATTACTATAATATCTTTTCCACATCCTAATATATTGCTGATAGTACCGTCCAGTTTCATACTCCATAATATGGTACCATCCATGTTCTTGGCTCTGATGTTTGAGTTTTCACCCTCTACCATAATATCTGGGCCATTATAAATCACACTGTTGTTGGATATAGGTACTAACTCCTTTTCTATTTCTAACTTCTTGATATCACCTAATATCAATTTACTTTCAAATATGTAATCTTTAAATATAATCAAAGCAGTTATTGCTAATACTGCAATAATCAATACAAATAATGATATTGATATGGTTCTCCGTGTGCTCATAACTATGACCCCCGCTATAGTATATAATACAAAAAACCAAATATATCTATAAACTGATTATAACATTTTATATAATTTTTATCATTTTTATATTGTATTCTACGGCTCATTTTTGGAAATACTTTTACTAAAAAATACAAGGAGCACTGCATATGAGCTTGATAGAAAGATCCGTAGATATTTCGAGACCATTTCCTTTCATTTATTTTACAACTTACTTTGAGGAAGTTTTTAAAAGAAATTATGATTCCAGTTATTCTGATACTGTAATATTCTGCATCGGAACTGATAGATCAACCGGAGACTGTTTAGGTCCCTTGGTTGGTTCCAAACTTAAAGATATGAAATTAAAAAATGTGCATGTTTACGGTTCTCTGGAAGAGCCTGTCCATGCAAAGAATTTGGAAGCATATTTAAATCAATTGTCAAAATTCCCTAAGCCCTTTGTAATAGCCATTGATGCATGCCTAGGAAGGATT
Source organism: Clostridiales bacterium (assembly GCA_012842725.1). Classification (GTDB taxonomy): domain Bacteria; phylum Bacillota; class Clostridia; order Lutisporales; family Lutisporaceae; genus Lutispora. The sequence goes on along the minus strand of DUSG01000257.1, from coordinate 3,360 downwards.
GACAGAGTTGGCTTTATAAGCATAAAAGAAGGACCTCTGACTCCCGGAGCCGGAGTAAATAAAAAGCTGCCTGCAGTGGGCAACATAAGTGTTGTAGGAATTGTAAATGTAAGCGGCTTTATGGAAACCATTGTTCTTCAAAACACAAGATTAAGTTTAGTCATGAACCTGGCCAATGTAATTTCCGGAGGCATCAGGTATAATCTTTGGAAATTCTTCGGTCCCAGCACATGTATTGCCACATCTGCTGATACATATGCAAAATACATACAGGAATATTAAACGTTCTTACTTTTTGCTTAAGTTAAACCTTTTGATATATATTAATTAATTTATCTATATTTAAAACAATGGACTATAAGTTCTCCTATTCAATATATCTATGATTTCGTCTATGGTTTTATTTTCTGCATTTATCAGTAAAGCTCCTGATGCCCCGGTATTTCTGTTGTTTACACTTGTATACTGTGGTGAATTATTGACCTGAAAATAAGGATGATTATCTTTATCTTTATATATTATTGCATCTGCAATTCCGTCTTCTCCTATATAAAAGCATTTATATCCTCTGTCTTCCAATTGTTGCTTCAACATTTCAAGTCCCTTTTCAATGGCAATAATCATAAATACCACCTCAAGGATATTATCCCTTTATTGAGATGGTATTATACTATCTCTTGATTTTCAAACATCTATCCAACACCATTTCTTCCTCTACAGATAGTGGATATCTTGACTTTCCATTCTCTATGGGTTTTGCATAAGTTACGCTTTCATTTCTTCCATAAATTGATGTTATTATTACTCCGTTATCATAGTTATCTAACATGGCAATTGAATAACTGAGATCGGAACCTGTATCTGCAAAGGCATTGTACCTAATAATGTTGACTTTTTGAATACACCTGTCAGTCTGTTCTTTAAGATGGATAAGATCTCTACTGAGCACATCCACTCTTTCGGTGGCGGTATCTACATATGACATATAATCCTTAATCAGTTGTTCAAGATTTTTATTGTCACCCTTCATTAGTTTTTTGTATTTGGCTTTCAATCTTGAAAAGCTGATGGTCAATACTATAATCCATACAAGCATGATTGAAACTAATATGGTTAATATGAAAAATCCTAATTCATTCTCTATAATGTTAAGAACATAATCTATTAGCATTGTATTATTACCCCATTCTCTAGTTTTTTTGTTAATGTTTCACGTGAAACTCTATTCGTCAAGCTCTTGTTTTTCAAGGGTTTTCACTTTGCCACCGACAAATATTCTCATATCTTCACCGTCTTCTGTATGCACATAAATATTGCTGGACTGTTCATAAAATATCGCTGCTCTATTTTAAAACTGTTTTTCTCCGCCCTGTTCTTTACTTAAATTTTCATATAGCATAACAAAGACCCATTGGAAGTTTCCGTAGTAGATCCTTCGTCAATACCTACTATCGGCACAAAAATTCTACAAGAAAAATCAGAATCTGGCTCTAATGTTTCACGTGAAACAATATGAGTTAAACCTGTTGAAATGATAGAATTGATTCACTTTCAGATATCCAAGCTCATCCAGTATATTAAAAGATGTAAGTGATGCATGACCGCAAATATCCACTTCTTCCGTCGGAGTATAATATCTTACACAAATTTATTTGCATTTGATTCTTTAATTGGAGTAAAAGCAGTCTATGAAATATTGCTTATCCTGATGATGTTTTCATCTCAGCTCCAGAAAGACCAACATCGTCTAATACAACTGGCGCTTTATTCTCCCCTCCTTTTCTTGAAACAAAAGAACTTAAAATATGTTGTTTCATAAAAGTTCCTCTAAAACTAAAATTTTGGCTTTTAATCACATTTTATTATAGCAGATGTTATACCATTATGGCATGCAAAAAAATCGCTCTAAAAGCAAATAAACGCTTCCTTATTTTTCTATTAAAGAAATGATTTTATCTAAATCATCAAATCCATAATATTCTATTTCAATTTTGCCTTTCTTCCTGCCATGTGTTATTGTTACCTTTGTTCCAAGAGCATTTCTCAGACGCTCTTCAATATCGCAAATCTCTGGAGATTTTATTTTTATTCTCTTTGCTCCTTTTTTCTCTTTTGTCAGTTTCTCAACCTGTCTCACGTTTAAATTTTCATTGATTATTCTATTGGCAATTTCTATTTTCTTTTTATCATCTTCAAAAGCTAATAAAGCACGAGCATGTCCGGCTGTTATTTTGCCTTCTTCCAAATAATCTATTATTTCTTTTGGGAGGTTTAACAATCTTAGAGAATTTGTAATGGCAGACCTGCTTTTTCCTATTCTCTTTCCTATTTCCTCTTGGGAAAAAGAATACTCTTCCATCAGGACTTTATATGCATTGGCTTCTTCGATAGGATTCAAGTCTTCCCTTTGCAGGTTTTCAATAAGGGCAATTTCTAATAATTGCTCATCGGTATAATCCTTAACCACCACCGGAACCGTCTTTAATCCGGCAATCCTTGCAGCTCTCCATCTTCGTTCCCCTGCTACAATTTGATATGTATTTCCATCTTTTCTGACTATAATAGGCTGAACTATACCATGTTCCTTGATTGATTCCGCAAGACTCATTAATCCTTCTTCATCAAATTTTTTTCTTGGCTGATTTTCATTGGCCTCGATGTCGGTTATCTTTAATTCCATTACGCTTCCTTGCTTTTCTTCCTGATACTCAGGTATCAGAGCGCTTAAACCTTTTCCTAAAGCCTTCTTGGCCATTACATCGCCTCCTCTGACATTTCTATAAATTCTTCAGCCAGTTCCATATATGCTTCTGCCCCTTTAGATTTTGGATCATAATCAATTATCGATAAGCCATGGCTTGGTGCTTCAGCTAATCGAACATTTCTCGGAATCATTGTTCTGTACACTTTACCTTTAAAATATTTCTTAACCTCTTCCACCACCTGAATTGAAAGGTTTGTCCTTCCGTCAAACATGCTGAGTACTACGCCTTCTATTTCCAGATTCTTATTCAAATTTCTTTTTACAAGCGTATACGTGTTCATCAACTGGCTTACGCCTTCCAAAGCATAATACTCACACTGAATAGGAATCAAAACACTGTCAACAGCGGATAGCGCATTTACCGATAAAAGACCTAAAGAAGGAGGACAGTCAACAAATATGTAATCAAAATCGTCCTTTATTTCTAAAATAATTTCCCTCAATTTCAGTTCTCTTTCTTTAAACGTGGTCAATTCTATCTCTGCACCGGCCAGTTGAACACTTGCCGGAATTAAGTACAAACCTTCCTGATTTGTAGGCTGAATACATTCCTTTGCAGGAACATTATTTATCAATGCATCATAAATGGTATATTT
>DUSG01000256.1 GCA_012842725.1 Clostridiales bacterium | reverse complement strand
TTGCAAAAGGGTGTGGACATAAGGAAATTTGATAAACTTATTGCTAATGCCTTATTAAAGTAAGAAAGTTTTATTTGTTCAAAAAACCCCTTAATTTCCAAGGGGTTTTTTGAACAAATTTTTTTGTTTTATAGTCTAATTATATGTAAGCTTAGCAAAGGAGGCAAAATTAGTGAGAAAAAAGACATTTATTCCTGTAGTAATTATTGCAGTACTAATGTGTCTGGCTTTTGTAGGATTTAAATATATTGATTCAGAAATACCAGCTAACGCGACAGATTCCAATGAGATAAAAGAATCAACTCCCGCAGATGCCATAATTGAAGGAAATTCGAATCAAGTTACTAAGATAGTTCCTAATTTAGGAGGGGTATCCCTTAGAGATTCTCCGGAGAAAGTTGTCAGCGAATTAGGTAATGATTACAGTGAATCTATTGAAATAGATAATGCAGGAATTATTGGCGAAGATATAATTGTTTGGAGTTATGAAAGTGGGATTGTAGTGAGTTTTGGAAAAACATCAGGAAAAGTTATAAAAGTTGTATCTGAAAGTGCCGATTTTTAGACTGATTTGGGTATAAAAGTCGGTGATGATGCAAAGACTGCCTTAAAAGCATACAGTACAAAATATAAAAGAGTTATAAGCAGACATACTAATGAAGAGCTTGAAGGCTGGTTTCATGTAGGAGATGAAGCTATTATAATTTTTGATTTTGATAAATCAGATAATACTGTAGTTAATAGTACAGTTACACCCGATTCAGATGTTGAGGAAATCATACTTGCATATTGGAAGCACTTTAATTGATATAAATACAAAATTTATAAATAATGACAGCAAATAAAGAGAATCAAAAAGGCTTTGAGTCGATTTGGTTCTCTTTATTTTATGGGTAAATATCCATGATGCAGAAAGATGACATTTCAACTTCCAATTCATCGCTAATTTTATATGAATATAATAATAAACATAAAAAAATTATCGATAAACGATAAAATATTATTGTAAATCAATAATAGATTTGATATACTACAACTAATAGAAGAGAACATAAAAAGATGATGGAGGTCATTATATGTGGGATGATAAAAAGTCGATCACTCTAAGTAAAATATGTATATTTGTTTTTGCGCTTATGTTGGTATATATTGCAATATCAGCACCATGGATTGTGAGGAGATTAATAGATTTTTCGAGAGCCGATTTGGCAGGAAAAAAAGGTTACTTTCTTCTAACCATATATTCTGGAAGCGTTCCCGCTACCATACTGCTTTTCTGCCTTTATCGGTTGCTCCACCGTATCGAGCAGGAGCAGGTTTTTATTACAGCAAATGTGGAGCGTCTTCGCAGGATTTCCTGGAGCTGTTTTTCTGGAGCTATTATCAGTTTTATTTCAACATTTTACTATTTTCCATGGTTCTTTGTAGCTGTTGCTGCAGCATTTATGGGGTTGATAGTGCGGGTTGTAAAAAATGTTGTAGCACAAGCAGTGGAACTGAAAAATGAATCTGAACTGACCATATAGAGGAGGCAGATATTTATGCCTATTATAGTTAACTTGGATGTGATGATGGCTAAAAGAAAAATATCTTCCGGAGAATTGGCTGAAAAGATTGGGATAAGTCAGGCAAACCTTTCGATATTAAAAACAGGAAAGGCTAAAGCTATACGATTTTCTACGCTGGAAGCAATTTGTAAAGCGCTTGATTGCCAGCCTGGGGACATTTTGGAGTATAGGGAAAATGAATAGAAGAAGGAGATGGGGTTAATGAAAGAGATTTTTTCAAGCAATAAAGGGCTTTTAGTTGCAGATAACTCATCAAGGATAATGGGAAATGGATTATCCATAGCTAATGATCCTTTTGCACCTGATAAGAAAGACAGCATTTTTGCGCTATTTGCTTTTTTACTTGGTTTTACATTTATAAGGTGGGTATTTTTCTCGTGGCAAGGTTGGGGAGTTACTGTTTTCACTATTACATATTGTGTCTCCATAACCATATATTTTCGTAAAAAAGGGATTCAAATACCGAGTATGGCATACTTTTGGCTAGTGTCTGTCATATTAATCGGTATTAGCTATTCATTATATGTGAATAAGGGTCTGGAGCCATGGCGTAGTTTTTTCTTATTCTGTTCAGCCGTTTATTATGTAATTATTGCATCAAGCAGGCTCATTCTCTCCCATACCAGTAATTGGCTTTTTTTAGATGGTATAAACGCACTGTTCGTGATTCCGTTTAAAAACTTTGGCTGTCAGTATAAAAGCCTTTCTTTATATCAATTTAGGAATAAAGGATTAAGAAAACAAATACTATCAGTTGCTCTTGGCCTTCTAATGGCTCTGCTGGTTACAGGAATGGTTTTGCCGCTGCTTATGAGAGCAGATAGTGGAGGTTTTTATAAAATAGCAAATCAGATATATGAATATTATCGTAGAATACAGTTCCGGTTTACGGATACTATCATTAATTTTATATTAGCTATACCTGTAGCGGCATATTTATTTGGCCTTATAGCAGGATGCGCTCATGACAGAGGATGCAAAGCATTTAAAAAAGAGAATATTCAACATGTATTAGATACAATAAGAGTTTTTGATATTGCTACTATATACACTGCTTTAGGTTTGATTTGCTGTTTATATCTGATATTCATAGGCAGCCAGTTACCATATTTTTTCTCTGCTTTTGTCGGTCAGAGGCCGGAAGGATGGCTAATTTATTCTGAATATGCCAGAAGAGGTTTCTTTGAATTATGTCAGATTGCTGCAATCAATTTATTTTTATTAATTGTTGCCAATGTTACATGTAGAAAATTACAAGGGAAATATACAGTATTGAAAATATTCAATATAATGCTTTCTATGATAACAATATTGCTGATAGCTACAGCATTCAGCAAAATGGCGCTATATATAAAAGCATATGGACTCACCATAAGACGAATATTGCCGTGCCTTTTCATGTTGTTTTTAACAGTTGTTTTTGCAGGAATAATTTTATTGCAAAAGCGAAAGTTTTCAATTATCAGGCTTTCGGCTATTACAGCCGTTTTAATGATTTGTGTACTGTCACTTTTTAATCCTGATGGCTATGTTGCAAATTACAATGCCAATAGGTATCTTGCAGGAACTCTGAATGATTTTGATGTAAGTATATTATATCAATCAGGACCTGCAGGGGTTGATGCGGCTTTAAGAGTTTATGAGAAAACAGATGATGTGAAGCTTAAAGCTGAGCTTAGAACATATATTGATAATCAGAAATATGAGAGCGAAATGGCATTAGGTACTCCAAGGGACACTTTGCAAAACTTTTTTATAAGACAAAAGTTGAAGTAACTGCTATTAATACAAATGAAGCAGATGACGATAAACCATGTAATCATGTATTGCAATGATTTAATATAAAATTCAAAAGGTGGTAGTAAACATGAAAAATAATGTTTTAGAAAATAATGGGAATATTGAATTGCTGGCATCGTGGATAAAAGAATCAAAATATACAGTTGTTTTGACGGGAGCCGGTATGTCTACCGAAAGCGGTATTCCCGATTTTCGTTCCAAAGATGGATGGTGGAAAAATTTAGACCCAACAACTGTTGCTTCAACTTATGCTTTGGAAAACAAATATGATTTATTCAGAGACTTTTATATAATGCGAATCAATACCCTCAAAAATTGTAAACCCCATATTGGACATAAAATACTGGCTGATTGGGAAAAACGAGGTTTGGTACAGTGTATAGCTACTCAAAATGTAGATAGATTTCATCATGAAGCAGGAAGCAAAAATGTTTATGAGTTGCATGGCAATATAAGGACTGTAAAATGTGAAGATTGCGGTGCCAATGGACAACTTGAGGATTTTGTGATGAAAAAGAGCTGTTCAAAATGTGGAGGAAGGCTAAGACCTAATGTAGTACTATTTGGAGAATCATTGCCATATGATGATTTTAATAACGCGATGGAGGCTATAAGAAAGGCTGAATTGGTGATTGTGATAGGCACGAGTCTCCAGGTTTATCCGGTCAATCAACTTCCATACCTTTGTAAGGGTAAGAAAGTATATATCAATATGGATGTTGATTATCACAGCAGAAATTTTGATATGGTGATAAAGGGTAAAGCCGGGAATACATTGCTTGACATTGAAAAATATTTAACAAAGAATTAAAATAAATGTAAAAGCAAGCATTTGGTGCGAATCTAAAACCTATTATTTTTGAAAGGTGGGAAGTTGATTGATTAAGAGATGGGCGTGCTTGTTTTTAGCTTTTCTTTTGCTGTCTTCAGTAATCGCATCTGTTTATGCAGATAAGATTTATATAGTCAGACAGGGAGATGTATTATGGAAAATTGCAGAAAATAATGGTACTATCTGGGAGAAACTGGCTGAAATAAATGAGTTGAAAGATCCTAACCGGATATTTCCAGGACAGGTACTGAAATTAGAAGATGAAAAGGCAGATGTAAGCCAAGTAGAAGAAAAGACAGATTTTTTTGCTGGGGAAGGCAGAGGATGTTATGGGCCAATTAAAGTAGAAGTGGCAATGAAAGGAGATAAAATAGAAGATATTAGAATTCTTGAGCATAATGAATCTCCAGGGGTAGGAGAGGTGGCTGCTCGAATAATAGCCGATGAAATTGTAAAGTATCAGAGCATAGCTGTAGATGTAATAGCCGGATGTACCAAATCCAGTAATGGTGTTATTTCCGCTGTAAAACAGGCTCTGGAAAAAGCTGAAGTGAACCTGTCAGATTATATGAAGAAACCGGAAAAGAGCATCACAAGCATAAGAGAAAGGATAGAAAAGCAAGCGGATGTTGTAGTGATTGGTGCAGGAGGAGCTGGACTTGCAGCGGCTGTATCTGCACATCAGAATGGAGCTACTGTTTTGGTATTGGAAAAGGCACCTATGGTTGGTGGAAATACTATAATTTCCGGGGCAGCATATAATGCTGTTGATCCAAAACGGCAATCGGCTCAGGGCATAGAAGACTCTATAGAAAAACATTATATACAAACATATGAAGGTGGAGACAAGCTGGCAAAACCTGAGCTGGTAAGAATACTTGTTGATAATGCTTATCCGGCACTTGAATGGCTTGAAAGCTTAGGAATGAAGTTTAAAGATGAGATTTTTACAGTTCTGGGTGCATTGTGGCCAAGGTCTCACAAACCTGAGAAACCTTTAGGCACAGGATACATAGATACATATATGGATTACATCAACAAACATAGCGATGAAATAGAAATAATGCTTAGAACAAAGGCAGTTGAATTGATAGTTGAAAACGGAAGAGTTATCGGTGTGGAAGCAGAAAATCAGGAGGGTACTGTAATAGCTAAAGCTAAGAAAGGAGTTATTCTGGCTACCGGAGGTTTCAGTGCTAATATTCAGGCAAGAAACTACTATAATAAAATATGGCCTGATCTTACGAATCTAAAAACAACCAATCGTCCTGAGATTACCGGTGACGGAATCTGGATGGCAGAAAAAATAGGAGCGAACCTAATAGGAATGGAGCATATACAGCTTCTTCCTATGGGGGATCCGGAAACAGGCAGTCTTAGCGGAAATATTGAACAAAGCGTTGAAAATAGGATATTTGTCAATAAACAGGGGAACAGATTTGTTGATGAAGGGGCAAGAAGAGATGTAATGACCAAAGCATTGTTCGAGCAAGAGGATTGTTTCATGTGGGTTATTGTAGATAAACATTCATATCCGACAGGAGATACAAAAAATAATTTTAATGAAACGATAGACCAGCTTGTAGAAGAAGGAAGGGCTTTTAAGGCGGATACCTTGGAAGAGTTAGCAGGAAAAATTGGAGTGGATCCAGTAAATCTCGTAAAAACAGTAGAAACCTTTAACATGGCTGTAGAAGGGAAAATAAAAGATCCATTCGGAAGAACTTTATTCCAGTACAAACTGGATACTCCACCTTACTATGCTTGCGGACGTGTTCCTACTGTTCATCATACCATGGGTGGAGTGGAAATAAACACGAAGGCTCAGGTTCTTGATAAGAATGGTAATGTCATACCAGGTCTATATGCTGCTGGAGAAGTTACAGGCGGAATACATGGTTCTAACAGGCTTGGAGGTAATGCCGTAGCAGATACCGTGGTATTTGGTAGAATTGCAGGTGAAAGTGCTGCTAAGGGAGAATAGAAAATTATCGAAAAATAATCCTGTGGTTGCCTAGCAAACACAGGATTATTTTTTATTAAAGTCATTAGCTATATGATAAGTTGGAATAAAGTTGTATAAGTTTAAAAATTGAGGCTTAAAAAACTTTAAAACTGCAAGAGTTGATGATAGAATAACCTGTGGTAATATCGATTAAATGAAATAAGGATGATATAATGGTATGGATAGGTTAAAGATAAGCAATACAATTAAATTAATAAAAAGAGACCCCGTATTCACTATATCATTAATACTGCATTAATGAGCTGTATTTTGTCAAAGCCTAGGATGGACTACATAAACTTTGAAGTTCTGGTTTGTTTGTTCAATTTGATGGTGGTTGTAAAAGCCTTCGAGGAACTTTGTCTTTTGGATAAAGTTGCAGTCAGCATACTTAATAGATGTACAGATAGTCGCAAAGTATCACTTTTGATGGTATTGCTGAGTTTTTTTTCGTCTATGTTGATTACTAATGATGTGGCTCTTATAACTCTAGTGCCTTTAACACTGATTATCAGCAGAAAGTCAGATATGGATATGCTCGTTACAATTATTCTTCAGACTTTAGCTGCAAATATAGGCAGCAGTCTTACCCCGATAGGTAATCCACAGAATCTATATATTTTTTCTTACTACAGGCTTACGGCTTCTCACTTTTTAAAGCCTATGATTTTTTTTGCTGTTTTAGGATTGGTATGGTTATATCTATTAAACATCAGAAACCCAAAAATTAAATATGAAATGGACTTGGAAAACGTAGATATCAAAGACACAAAAAAAGCCGTCATATGGGTTGTGTTATTTATCATTATAGTATTGTCTGTATTTCATGTAATTGAATATGAAGTAGTTTTTATTGCAACATTGATAGTTGCACTGACTATAAATAGGAAACTTATTTTAAAAGTAGATTATCTTTTATTAGCTACTTTTATTTGCTTTTTCATTTTTATAGGAAATATATCCAATATACCTACTGTAGCTGAATTTATGAAACAAAACTTAAATAGTCCCAGGAACACTTATTTCAGTTCCATATTGCTAAGTCAGGTGATTAGCAATGTGCCATGCGCTATTTTTCTATCAAAGTTTACTTTTTATTGGAGAGAATTGTTATTAGGTGTTAACATCGGAGGAATGGGGACTATAATAGCATCCTTGGCAAGTGTAATATCCTACAAACTTTTTATAAAAGATAATCCCGAAAGCAGCAGAAAATATATTTCATTGTTTGCATTGTACAATGTGTTAAGCCTGGGACTATTTACATTTATCAACTATGTTTTCATTATAAAAAGGTAACCTTAAAACGAAGTATTTATTTTAATGATGCTCTGCTGCTTCTGCATCTGCTTTTGTCTTATGAACTGTACCCCATGGGTGTTGAGGTGGTGCATAGATGGAGTAAAGTTTGATGGGTTTCTTTCCTGTATTGATTAAATTATGCCATTTACCTGCAGGAATTATTATTATGAAGTCATCGCTTACTTTTGCTTCAAAATCCAATCTGTCTTTTCTGTCCCCCATTTTTACAATTCCTTGGCCTTCTTCAATTCTAATGAATTGATCCAAGTGGGGGTGAATTTCTAAGCCAATATCTTCACCTACATCTATGCTCATCAATGTAAGCTGCAAATGCTTTCCTGTCCATAAAGCTGTGCGGAAATTCTTATTTTTCTTAGTAGCTTCTTCAATATTAATGACGAAAGGCTCAGGTCCATAATCTTTATCACGTTCTTCATACCCTTCATACTCTTCATAATAATCTTCCCATAAACCTTGATTATCGAAATACATGTTAGACCAAAAAGGACACATATTCATGTAGTAAGGACATGGATGCTTTTTATATTTATTCTTCATGCTCTTAGCTCCTTTCATAGAGTTCATAATCATTATATGTTTCATGAAGGTGAAAGGTTCAACAATTGCATTCATTATGGACAATCCGTTATGCATAGACATGCATTAGGGGGGATGAGCCGTTGGATAAGGATATGGTTCTTGAGAATCAACATAACAATGATAGTGATGAATGGATTCAATGCACAAAAAGCCTATGGGATGGAAGAAAAATAGATGTGATTAAGAGGATAATCAGCATATTTACAAATCCTGATGAAGTTGTTCTTGATCCATTTATGGGTACTGGTAGTACACTATTGGCTGCAAATGTATTGGATAGGAAAGCTATTGGTTTTGAAATAAACGAAAAATACATCTCTGTTGCTGATGAAAAGTTGAAAAGATATAAAGACAGTTATTATATAATCTGTGACAGTTGCATTAATATAAGTAAATATCTGTATGAAGAATCAGTGGATTTATGTATTACTTCATTACCTTATTGGAAAATACCTAATAAATTTAATTCAACCAATAGGAAACATAATGATTATACTTTGTTAATGAAGAATATCGGAAACACCAATAGCTATACTAGCTATTTGAAAAACCTTAGCAAAGTTTTTTTAGGAGTGTATGAAGTCCTAAAACCGGATAAAATGTGTATTGTTATTGTGACGGATAGAAGGAAGAGAAACAAATTTTACCCTATACATATGGATTTAACCAATGTCATGGCTGAAACCGGATTTATACTGGAAGATTTGATGATATGGGACAGAAGTAAGGAGCATAGTATTTTGAAAGTTATAGATAATGCATGTGTTTATAAATCAGTTATAGTACATGAATATATATGTGTATTTAGAAAATAATAAAGGGAAGAGGAAGCCTATGATAATGTAACTAGGTCACCATCTAGATATGTAAAGCAATAATTAAAAGAAAAGCTGCAACAAAAGAGAATCCTTTCTGGTCTAAAGGATTCTCTCAATATTTTTATATTTTGTTTCAAATTGAGCATCTTAATATAATAAGGTTATCAAAGAAAACATTTCGTAGAATTACAGCGATACTAATCCTAGTAAATTAGCAATACCCAAACCTATGAGCAAAATTCCTAGAACTAGATAAAAGATGGTTGTAATACGATCTCCAAGAAGTTTTCTTAGTATTAAAGCTTTTCTATGCTCCCAATAGAAAGTTGGTTTTAGTAAAGTACAAATAACAGCAAATAGGCCGATAAGTATAAGTATAATAGCAGTTGCCATAATTATAGCTCCTTTCCAAATGCATATGAATACAAGCGTATTATATAAAAAGTGTATAATATTGTCAATTAATATCTAATTATGTATTCTATACAACTGATTTAAACAAAACATCTCTATATGGTTTTGAATATCATTTTTTGTCAACATCTAAATCATTATTGTATCAATGCTTTATTTTAAATATTAGGCAAATATTGAAAGAATCCTTTTTGGTGTAAAGGATTCTTTCAATATTTCTATACTTTATATTCAGTCTGAAACCGCAACAATATAGTTGCTGTAGTTATAGTTTACTGATCTATAATTGCAAGCGGGCAAGAAACTACACACTTGCCACATACATCACATAATCCAATATCAGTGAATTGTTTTGAATTATCCAGTAATCGTTGGTGGCATTTGAATCTATCAAAATCATCTACGCTGAGAGCGTTTACAGGACAAGCTTTAACACATTTCAAACAGCTACCGTTTTTATGATATAGGCAGTATTTTTCTTCTGCTCTTTTATCAGGAGATATTTCCTGAGACATTATTACGGTACCAAATCTTCCTGCACATCCTAATTTGGTTATTAACATTCTGTTGATACCAAATGTTCCTAGACCGGCCACATAGGCAGCGCTTCTGTGAGACCATGCAGACTTCAGGGTTTTCTCATCATAGTTGTGGGTGGCTTTTATTGTTGCTGCTTTTATTTCTTTTTGTTCAAGAAATTCAATTATCTTATTAGATATATGATTAATGAGTGCGTTGGTTTTAACATAGGATTCAGCCCATTCTTTAGAAACTGTATCCTCTTTTAGATTGCTGTTTACAACTTCCTCGGAAAAAGGAATGAAGAAGGATATCACTGTTTTGGCTTCCGGAAGAATATCTTGAGGATAAAGGTGTTCCGGACCTACATTGATTTTTATGTTTTTAAATAATGGGTCATCAGCCGATGAGAATCTCACCAGCGGTTCCCGATAAAAATATTTATCTTCTGATTGGGATACTAATCTTTTTACCAAATCAATAATCTCTTCTCTAAGATTCAACTTACACACCTCTTTATTTACGAAATAGCGGTAAATCCGGCTTTTGCTTTAATAGTAGCATAGTATCAGTTAATAAATCAATGAATAAGATATTGACACCGGCAGAAAATTAGTTTAGCATTAAAGTATTATTTTAAAAATACTTTAGCGCTAAAGTATTAGGAGGTGGAAATATGATTGAAACAGATGTAGCAATGAAGTTGAAGGAGATTCAGCAGAAGATTATCCAGATAATGCAGTTGAAAATTGATGAATATGGCCTTACTTTTGGTCACCTACACCTTATGAGGCTAGTTGACAAGTATCCAAACGCCAGTCAAAAAGAGCTTGCCGAGAAGATGAGGTTTACACAGGGAGCCATGAGCATAGTAGTTAAAAAACTATTAAATCTAAATATGTTGGAGCAATTGACAAGTGAATCGGATGCCCGGTATAAAAGACTGGTTATTACTGATAAAGGTAGGGCTATGTTAAATGAGTATATAGATCATATCAATAAAAAATATAAGGATATGTTTTTAGGTTTCAGCGAAGAAGAATTAGTTGAAATAAATGATTATCTGACACGAATAAACGAAAACTTGAACAGGATTATTGCTAATAATAATTGACACAAGTTCCTTAAACAGGAGGGATAATTTGAGAAAGCTACTGCCATTTATGAGAAAATACGCCATATACGCATTTCTAAGTCCTTTGTTTATGATATTGGAAGTACTGGCAGATATAATAATACCTTATATTATGTCCCGTATAGTTGATGTTGGTATTGTTAACCAAGACATTCAATACATTGTGACTTTGGGAATAACCATGATAGTTGCAGCGCTTCTTGCAATGATATTCGGTATATTAAGCGCTCATTGCGGTGCAAGGGCAGGTTTTGGTTTTGCTGCAGAGATAAGGGAAGAAACCTTTAAACGGATACAGGATTTTTCTTTTGCCAATCTGGATCAGTTGACTGTTCCTTCCCTTATTACCAGGCTTACTAATGATTGCAACACCATTGGTCAGGTTACCATGATGAGCCTTCGTATGGCTGTAAGAGCACCTTTTATGATGATATTTGCTTTAATTATGGCATTTACCATCAATGCATCTTTAGCAAAGGTCTTTATGGTCGCGATACCGGTTACTGCAATTGTTATAGTTATGGTATTGTACAAGGCTGGACCGCTTTTCAGAAGGCTTCAGTCACGCATAGACAGAGTAAATGCGATAATTCAGGAGAACCTGATTGGAATCAGGGTTGTAAAATCCTTTAACAGACAAAGTTATGAAGAAAGAAGGTTCAAGGAAAGAAATGACGATTTAAAAGATACGGCTTTAAAAGCCTTATCATTGATCATATCCATTATGCCTGTGCTGAATTTGATAATATATTCTACCATAATAGCTGTGCTGTGGTTCGGAGGGCAGCGGGTAGTTGCTGGTTCCATGGGTAGCGGTGAGTTAATTTCTTTCATCACATATATAACACAGGTTTTGGTGTCCCTTATGATGATTTCTATGTTCTTTTTGCAGTTTATGAGAGGAACCGCTTCTGCAGGCAGAATCCTGGAAGTTTTAAATACAGAATCGGAAATTAAAGAAATTAAGGAACCTGTAAAAGAGGTTAAGGATGGTTCTATTATCTTCAATAATGTCAGTTTTTCCTACCCTGGTAGCAAAGAAAAGGTGCTTAAAGATATCAATTTCAGTGTCAAATCAGGAGAGGTTATTGGTATTATAGGTTCAACAGGTTCTTCAAAATCATCACTGGTTCAATTGATACCAAGACTATATGATGTCACTGAAGGTTCAATTCTTGTAGGAGGAGTAGATGTAAGGGACTATGACCTAAAAACACTTCGTGTTCAGGTTGCATTTGTGCTGCAGAAAAATACGCTGTTTTCCGGAACCATTCGCGATAACATGAAATGGGGTAAAGAAGATGCTACGGATGAAGAGATAATCAGAGCACTTAAACAAGCACAGGCTTGGGAATTTGTTTCAAAATATAAGGATGGATTGGACCATAGGGTAGAACAAGGCGGCGACAACTTTTCGGGAGGTCAAAAGCAAAGACTTACCATTGCAAGGGCTTTGCTGAAGAATCCAAAAATAATAATACTTGATGATTCAACCAGTGCGGTGGATATGACTACAGATGTCAGAATTCAGAAAGTTTTCAAAGAGGAACTGTCCGATGTAACTACCATAATAATTGCTCAAAGGATATCTTCCATACAACATGCTGACAGGATAATTGTACTCCATCATGGACAAATAGAGTCTATTGGTGATCATAATACTTTGTTGAAGATATCTCCAATATATAGAGAAATATACGAGTCTCAGCAGAAAGGGGTGATTGGAGTATGAATAAACAATCAAAACCTTTACATTTGCGCCCCAAGGATCCTAAGAAGACTTTGATGAGGTTATTTGGTTATTTCAGATACAATAAAGGTTTATTTTTTGGCGGGATACTCTTCACTATACTGGGTACCCTTGCCGAGGTAGCCAGTAATGCAATGCTGAGTCCTATTATTGATGCTTTCATTGAAAGAAAAGACGGGAGAACGCTTTTAGGATATTTTATCATTATGGGTCTATTTGTAATAATTATAGCTTTAGGCCAGTATCTTGGAAATTTGTTCATGATAAAGCTATCGCAGAAAACGGTTCACAGGATTCGTGAGGATATGTTTTCACATATGGAGAAGCTGCCTATATCATATTTTGACAGGCATTCACATGGCGACCTAATGTCAACTTTTACAAATGATGTGGATATGCTTACTCAATCTTTAGAACAGGGGATTTCACAGCTTACCATATCGATTATAACAGTGGTTGGCACTTTTGCAATGATGATATATATAAGCCCAATACTGACATTATTGGTAGCAGTTATGTTGCTGATTATGTTTGGAGCTATAAAATATATAGGGCAGAAATCTGCAGTTAATTTCCGAAATCAGCAAGCTGCTTTGGCAGATATGAACGGTTATGTAGAAGAGATAATGTCAGGACAGAAAGTAGTAAAAGTATTTAATTATGAAAAACGGGCAATAGATATTTTTAACAGAAAAAACGAAGAACTTCGAAAGGCAAGTACCCAAGCTTCTACTTATGGTACTATGCTGATGCCGATAATGGGTAATCTATCCTATGTCAAATATGCACTCGTATCTATGGCAGGGGCTTTTTTGGTAATAAAGAAAGTTCTTAGCGTAGGTAATATCGCATCATTTTTGCAGTATACCAGGAGTGTTTCAAGACCTATAACAATGTTTTCAAATCAGCTAAACACTTTGTTTGCTGCTTTAGCCGGAGCGGAAAGAATATTTAACGTGTTGGATGAAGAAGTGGAAATAGATCAAGGAGATGTAACTCTTGTAAAACATGATGATAAAGGCGGTTATTATTGGAAAGTGCCGAAAAATAACGAGGAATATGAAGAAATACCTCTTAGAGGATATATAACTTTCAAAGACGTAAATTTCAGTTATGAAGAAGGAAAGCCTGTACTAAAAAATATAAATCTGCATGCAAAGCCGGGGCAGAAAATAGCTTTTGTAGGTTCTACAGGTGCAGGTAAAACCACCATAACTAATCTTATAAACAGATTCTATGAGATAAATGAAGGCACCATACTTTTCGATGGAATAGACATAAAGAGAATCAGGAAATATGATTTAAGGAGTACAATGAGCATCGTGCTTCAGGATGTTCATCTGTTCGAGGGGACTATTAAAGATAACATAAGATATGGTAGACTTGACGCCACTGATGAGGAGGTAATGGAGGCAGCGAAACTTGCTAATGCTCATTACTTTATTAAAAACCTTCCTCAGGGTTATGATACTATGCTGACAGCAGACGGGATGAATCTGTCACAGGGTGAAAGGCAGTTGTTGTCTATTGCGAGAGCTGCAATAGCGGATCCTACCATATTAATACTGGATGAAGCTACATCTTCTGTAGACACAAGGACAGAAAAACTCATTGCTGAAGGCATGGATAAACTGATGGATGGAAGAACAACCTTTGTAATTGCTCATAGGTTATCTACTGTGCGTGATGCTGATACCATTATGGTATTGGAACATGGTAAGATTATAGAAAGAGGAAATCATGAAGAACTGATGCAGTTGAAAGGCCGTTACTATGAGCTGAATACAGGAGCTGCTGAATTAGAATAAAGCGAATCATGGATTATACAGAACCGTGACCTAATTTAAACTTTTAAATAAGCAGACTAAGATGTAATTTCTTAGTCTGCTTTATTCATTTTCAAAGAAAATTTCAGTATTAATTTTAACTAAAACTGAATACATATAACATAACATGAAATAGCAAAACAAGAGGTCATATCAATGAATAATCTGAAGGTAAAAAAAATATTCATATCGGTATTTATGATTATGTTGTTATTAATATTTATTACCCAATTAATGGACAACATAACAAAGATAAAACAGGAATCAGAAAATATTAAAATAAAAAAAGTAAAAAATGAGT
>DUSG01000255.1 GCA_012842725.1 Clostridiales bacterium | reverse complement strand
TAACCATAAGCCGAAATCAAGTTGATGTCATCAAAAAGCTTTTAGAATATCCTCAACTGCAGGTATCTTCCGAAACCTATATAAACGTAACCTTCAAAATAAGGCCTGATGATAAAATGATTCAACTTATCGAAGAAATAGAGGATTTAAAAGGAAAAGAAGCCTTGGAAGAGATGAAGGTTTTGGAAGAACTCTCAAAGAAATTGGCCGACTATGCAGAAGCCATATTGAGAAATATGGATGCCATAGGTCATTTTGATTTGCTGATTTCAAAAGCATATCTGGCAATGGCCATGAATGGCGTAAAACCTATAATAACAAAGGATATATGCTGCATAATAAAGAACGGAAGGCATCCTGTGGTAGAGGCAACATTAAAGAAGAAGAATAAAAGTTTTACCCCCATCAGCCTCAATCTTGAAAAAGGTGTAACCTTAATTACCGGAGCTAATATGGGGGGGAAAACCGTATCCCTTAAAATGGTGGGCCTGCTGATGGCCATGGTTCAATACGGCCTTTTTGTACCTGCTGAATATGTGAAGACAAGCCTCTGGGATTTCATATTCATATCGGCAGGAGATGAACAATCCTTGGATTCAGGACTTTCCACATTTGGAGCGGAAATGAAAAGTATCAAAGAAATGCTGGATATGTCTGATCAACAGGGCTTAATCCTGATAGATGAACTGGCCAGAGGCACCAATCCTCGAGAAGGCTTTGCCATATCTTACGGAATAATAAATTATCTTATGAAGAAACCCTGTGTTACCCTTATCACCACCCATTTCGACGGATTGGCAAAAGAGGGTGTCAAGCACCTTCAGGTTAAGGGATTGAGAAGCGTAGACTATGATAAAATTGGCAATCCTGATATAATATCAGAGTACATGGATTATACGTTGATAGAAATAAAGGGAAATACAGATGTCCCAAAAGATGCTATAAATATATCTCGTCTCATAGGCGTACCTGAAGAAATACTCAGAGAAGCAGAATATATTCTCAAAAACTGAGCCACCGGGGACGGTTCTCCTTGGCTCAAAACAGTGTGAGACATAGGGGACGGTTCTTAGTGTCTCAATAGGGTGCTGAAGCATCAGGGACGGTTTTACCTGGCTCAGCAGGGTATTATATAAAACAGTGTTTTCAGTGTTTTTAGTGGTTTCAAAATAGAATAAGGAGGTAAAGCATGAAAAGCAAGTTAAACCTTGATCAAAACTTGATCGATAAAGCCAGAAACTCTGCCAGAAAAATCGCTGATGATGTTCAGAAATTTGTAGACCAGCACACAACCGTTTCGGTAGAGAGAACAATCCTGAGGCTTTACGGAGTTGATAATGTCGATGAAATAGGCACTCCTCTACCCAATGTAGTAGTTGACAGCATAAAAAAAGCAGGAGGCCTATCCACCGGTGCTGCATACTATATGGCAAACGCAGTGTTGAATACCGGTCTTACACCTCAGGAAATAGCTGAAAAAATAGCGGCAGGAGAATTGGACATCACGAAACTTCCTGCAAAACCTGAAGCACAGATAAGAGCAAAGGCCGAAGAGATGGCTTTGCAGGCCATAGAAAGAATAAGAAAGAACAGAGAGAAAAGGGATGAATACCTCAGAACCCTGGGAGAAGGTCCACGTCCATATTTGTATGTAATAGTAGCAACCGGAAACATCTACGAAGATGTAATACAGGCACAATCAGCTGCCAGACAAGGTGCTGACATAATTGCGGTAATAAGGACAACGGGACAGAGCTTGCTGGACTATGTTCCATATGGAGCGACAACCGAAGGTTTCGGAGGAACTTATGCCACCCAGGAAAACTTCAGGATAATGAGAAAGGCTCTGGACGAGGTAGGGGAAGAGCTGGGCAGATACATCAGACTTTGCAATTACTGCTCCGGTCTCTGCATGCCTGAAATCGCAGCCATGGGCGCTTTGGAAAGACTTGACGTAATGCTCAACGATGCTCTGTACGGCATATTGTTCAGAGATATAAACATGCAAAGAACCTTTGTTGACCAATTCTTCTCCAGAACCATAAACGGATTTGCCGGAGTTATTATAAATACCGGAGAAGACAACTATCTGACAACGGCAGATGCTGTGGAAGAGGCTCACACAGTGCTGGCATCCCAATTAATCAACGAGCAGTTGGCCCTGAAAGCCGGAATACCGGAAGAACAGATGGGATTAGGCCATGCCTTTGAAATGGATCCAAGCTTGGAAAACGGATTCCTGTGGGAGCTGGCCCAGGCACAGATGGCAAGAGAAATATTCCCCAAGGCTCCTTTGAAATACATGCCACCAACTAAGTTTATGACAGGTAATATATTCAAAGGTCACCTGCAGGATGCATTGTTCAACGTAATATCTATTTGGACACACCAGGGTATACAACTTCTTGGAATGATGACAGAGGCTATACACACACCGTTCATGTCAGACAGGGCTTTGTCCATTGAAAATGCAAAATACATTTTCAACAACATGAGAAATATCGGTGATGAGATAGAGTTCAAAGAAGGCGGAATAATTCAGACAAGAGCTAAAGAAGTTCTCCAAAAAGCTGCTGACATGCTGGAAGAAATAGAAAAAGAAGGACTCTTTGCTACTTTGGAACAAGGAAAATTTGCCGGAGTAAAAAGAAGCAGGACAGGAGGAAAGGGTTTGGACGGCGTAGCAGTGAAAGACGACAAGTACATCAATCCTTTCGTTCCTCTGATGCTCAATCGATAGCCGAGAGGAGGTAGTGACATGAGTTCAGGTTTATACTCCACAAGCAAAAGAGATTTTGATACCACATTTGACCCAAAAAGGGTTAAACCATATGGCGACACAATGAATGACGGCAAGGTGCAGCTCAGTTTCACACTGCCCATCAAAAATGATGAGGTGGCTAAGGAAGCAGCAAGGCTCTATGCCATGAAGATGGGCATAGAGGAACCTGATGTAGTATGGGCGCAAGACATGGGCGTAGGATACACTTTCTTCGTGGTATATGGTAGCTGCACTCATACAATAGATATAACAAGCATAAAAGTTACCAAGGTGGAATCCACCACCATGTCCATGGATGAAACCGATGAATACATCAAGACGCATTTAGGCAGAAAGATTGTGGTTGTAGGAGCTTCTACAGGTAC
>DUSG01000254.1 GCA_012842725.1 Clostridiales bacterium | reverse complement strand
TACATAAGTCCTGATAATTTCCATAAACATGTCTTCTCCCAGCTTTTCCCGCAACTCCTTCAACATCTGGGCTCCTCTGTCATAGGCTGTTGGGCCGTAATCATCCCAATTATTGAATTCTGAGAGAGATTTTGAAAGTCCCCCATCTATGATTTCCGAAGATAATGCTGTTTCTACAGAATTTACAACAGACCTGTTATAGTAGTCTTCGCCTGTTTTCTTGCCGTAAGTCCTCTCTATAAACAATGTTTCAGAAAATGCCGCAAAGCTTTCATCCAGCCAAGGTTCATCCACTTGATCGTTTCCCACAATACCGTAAAACCATTGATGAGCCGTTTCATGTACAACGACAATTAAAAGAGGGTCGCTTGAATAATTAGGTTTGTAATATTTATCGCTTATATATACCAAAGCCGGATATTCCATGCCGCTTGGGAATTCAGTCTGGACTATGGAATATGTGGGATAAGGATATTGGCCATATAATTTGCTGAAAAGTTTAATTGCTTTTACACCATACTCCAGCGCTTCCTGTCCTCTTTCCCTGTCTTCTTTATAGTAATATGACATGACCTTTATCCCATCTACTTCTTCTTCCAATACATCAAAATTATTGTTGGCTACTATGGCAAAATCTCTCAAGGCTTTTCCTTCATAAACACGTTTTATCCTGCCGTCATCTTCTTTTGTCTCTTCTACAAGCCGGCCTGACGCAGCGACAACATATTCCTCAGGAGTCTTTATGCTTACTCTGTAATCTGCAGCATCGCTATAGAAAGGATCCCCTATGGCATAGTATTTGTCCAGATTCCATCCGTCTTTCTCATCATATACCGCTGCAATAGGGTACCAATTGCCCAAGTTGAAATGATTTGGCCCATATCCGAATCGCTCTCCTGCAGGTGGTATTTTCAACATAAATTGTATTTTTATATTGACTCTCTCATATGGTTTTAAAGGTGAATCCAATTCCACTTTCAGTATGGTTTCTCCTTCTCCGGATAGGGAATGCTTCAAAAGTTTTTCTCCGCTATCTTCCCTTTTGCTTACGGAAATTATTTCTGCATATCCCGGTTCAAAGCCTCTCTTATAGGCGTTTTCAAAATCATCAAACAAAAAAGGAGCTGTTTCCTTTGTTTTGAAAGCATTGGGATATACATGAAAATATAATTCCTTCATCTCAATATTATCATTATTGTAGTAGCTTATCTCTTCAACGGCAGTTAAGATCTTTTCTTCCACATTCAGCTCGGCTTCTATGTTATAGAAACTCCTTGCCTCCACTTCATGCATCCGGGATGCAGGCTCTGCTTCCTTTTGAGCAAAACAACCGATGGTTAAAAAAGCAATGATAAGCAATAAAGGAAGTAGTTTCAGTCTGGTTTTCATCAAGATCATTCCCCTCAAAAATCAAAATCAGTATATATTATTCAGAAACCCTGATAATATACTTACTATAATAACATATCACAATAAAGTCCATGCAGGGGCATGTATTTTTTTACATAAAAAGCTCTACTGCCTTGGTGGTACAAATACCTTTATGTTTCTCCTTTCTACCCTTATGGAAAGAGGAAAAGACGGACCTCTTTCTCCGTCAATATCGCTTTCAAATACCTGATCCGAGGAAATTTTCAAATTATCAGTCTGAAAATGATATACATTTGGATCGCCTACATGTTCGCCCCTAAGTGTCTTAATGATTAGATTAATTATATTGGTTATATTGGCAGCTTTAATTGCTATTACATCCAATAATCCGTCATAAACGGAAGCATAAGGGGCTAACCTTGGAAATCCACCTGCAGTACTGCTGTTTAAAACCAGAAATAGATACAGGTCATCTTCTATTACTTTATCATCATACTCCATTTTCATCCTTATTGGCCTTAGCTTGGGTATCTCTTCAAATCCTTTTATGTAATAGGCCATTTTGCCCAAGCTGTTCTTCATGCCTATATCCGTTTTGTATGGCACATCTGCCAAAAGACCTGCACTGCATACATTTATAAAATAGATGCCGTTTGCTACTCCTGTATCCACTTCAAGTATTTCGCCATTGGTTATGATTTCGCAGCATTTCTGTACATTCCGTGGAATTCTCATGTGAGCGGCAAAATCATTAGATGTTCCAAAGGGGAAAATTCCTATGGGCAAATCTATGTTATTTTTCTTCATGGCATTTATTAAATTATTAATGCTTCCGTCTCCTCCCGATATGGCAATGGCTGCATACTTTTCGTCCAGCTCTGCCAAGGCATTGTCCATATCATTTGGCCCCATGAGCCTGTAAGGGGAAACCAGGTATCCTGCTTTTTGGAAGCTTTTTATGGCAGTATCCAATCTGTTTTTGAACGTAGCGTCACCGGCCACCGGATTGTATATTAGCCTGATTTTTTTCATATAGGTCATTACCTTCCTTTTCTCTTGTTATAGATTAATTTCTGCTCGCTACTTCAATTATATTCTTTTAATATTTTTTATCAATAAGGCAAATAGCCTCTTTGCTAATTATTGCAGAGCAGCCTTCATTTTATGCAGGAATAATGATCTCTAGATAGAATATTAAGCTTGTATGATTTCTTCAGCATAGGAGGTAGAATATTGGCAAGAAAACTGTCAGCTTATAGGATTTACTTAATATATGCAGGAGTTACAGCATTCTTATTTGATTTTGTTTTTACAGTAAACCAGTTATATCGTATAGAGGTAGCAGGTCTTGATGCCGCACAACTGGTCCTTATCGGTACAGCCTTGGAGCTATCTTGTTTTTTATTTGAGATACCTACAGGTATATTAGCTGATGTTAAAAGTAGAAAGTTATCCGTAATTATAGGCTTAATTCTTATTGGTCTTGGATTTCTCACAGAAAGTCTTGTTACTAATTTCTGGGCTATATTGCTTTGTCAAGTTATCTGGGGATTTGGTTACACCTTTACCAGCGGTGCTGATGAAGCATGGATTGCTGATGAGCTGGGAGGTAAGAACCTGGAACAGCTGTTTCTGAAAGGAGCTCAGATCGGACAAGTCGGTGCCCTTCTGGCAATTATAGCAAGTACCATAATCGGAACAGTAAAGATCAATCTGCCCATGGCTATAGGAGGCGTTTCATTTATTCTATTGGGATTGTTTTTATATGTATTCATGCCTGAAACAGCTTTTCATCCAACCCCTGTAGAAGATAGAAACTCCTTTCAGCAGATGTTTTATACACTGAATGTAGGATTTCAATATATTAGAAAAAGTCCCTTTTTAATTGTTATGCTATTGATATGTCTTTTCTATGGCTTGTATAGCGAGGGTTTGGATCGTCTATGGATTGCACATATATTAGAAAATGTATCTCTGCCTTCAGTAGAAATGAAACCAATAATCTGGGTTGGAACTATAAACGGCTTAGCAATGATTACAAGCATTTGTGCTGTGGAGTATATTAAAAGAGTATTGAAAAAGACAGGAAAACTGCAAAAAATATGGCTTCTGATACTCATTAACTTTATGATGGTTGCAACCATCATTGTCTTCGGTCTGGCAAAAAACTTTACAATGGCCTTTTCAGCATATATGTCTTTCTATATTCTGAGGACCACAAACAGTCCCATATATAGAGCCTGGATAAACGAGAATATCGATTCAAATGCAAGAGCTACGGTTTTATCTGCTTATGCCCAGATCGATTCCCTTGGACAAATACTGAGCGGTCCTATAATAGGCTTTATCGCTTATAAAACCAATACAGCAGTATCAATCATTGCTTCAGGTTTGATACTTTCTCCAGTCTTAGTGCTATATTTCTACTTGCTAAGGAAATCTCACGGTTTGCGCTAAAATCTGTTCCAAAGCTGTATTGTCATCATTGGTAACTTTCGGAGCAGAACTGCCGCTGCATCCTACAAGTGATAAGATTAAACAAACAGTTATTGACATTACCAATATTCGCTTCATCTTAGATTCTCCTTTTTAATCGAATTTCTTAAGAACGATTTTCTCTGCTAATAATTTTTATAATAATACTTAATTCTCAAATACTGTCCTTCCATGAAATATGAGCATATAAGGTCAAAATCACGGCCTGAGCCTTCCAGATGTAGAACATCCCCACTGACGTATGCGCCATGCTCTGATATCCCCAAATCCTTCAACTTTGAGAAATATGCCTCGGCTTCCTCTTTGCTCATGTAAATCTCTATTTCAATATCGCCGTCTTCGTTTCTCCAATCATTTATTTTATTAACTAAATCGCACGCCTTAGGGATATTAGGCACCAGTTCATCCGGCCATGGAAT
>DUSG01000035.1 GCA_012842725.1 Clostridiales bacterium | reverse complement strand
TATTTATTCTTTTCATATATTATTCTCAAACCTTCAAGAGTTAATAGGCTATTTATGATTTGAATGGTTTCCGATTCTGATGCAATAAGTTTTGCCAATCCTCCGGTGGCAACCACTTTGGTGTTCTCATCTCCCATTTCTTTTTTCATCCTCTTTACAATATAATCTACCTGACCTATATATCCGTAAATTATTCCTGATTGGATGCTATTTACCGTGTTTTTGCATATTACGGTTTCCGGTTTTACCAATTCTACTTTTGGCAACTTCGCAGTTTTTTGAAATAAAGCATCCATGGATATCTGTATCCCAGGTGATATGGCTCCCCCCAAATATTCTCCGTTCTTCGATATGGCGCAATAAGTAGTAGCTGTTCCAAAATCCACTATAATCAAAGGACCTCCGTAAAGCTCATATCCTGCAACTGCATTTACGATTCTATCGGCTCCTACTTCTTTTGGGTTATCATATTTTATATTGATGCCTGTTTTAGTGCCGGGACCTACTACAATCGGTTCGCACTTTAAATATTTTCTTGCCATGTGCTCCAATGTATACATAACAGGAGGAACAACGGAAGACATGACCACTTGGCTTATGTCAGACATTTTATAATTTGAATAGTTGAATAACTGATTTATTATCATACCGTATTCGTCACTGGTTTTATGAACCTCTGTACCTATTCTCCAATAATCCAAAAGTTTCTTATCCTTATAAATCCCCAGTACTGTATTGGTATTTCCCACATCTATAACCAATATCATAAAACAACACTCCTTATCCCATAAATATAAATACAAAACCAGGCCTTTAGCCTGGTTCTTATAGTTTCCTTATTCTTTTAAGTGCAGAAACCACCGCAGTTACAACTACTACAGCAACAATTACTTCAGGTATGCCGTTAGTTGTAGCTATTCCTAACAATAAAGCCGCTGCTTTAGTCTGATCCTGTCCCATTGCTGCTGCAAATTGAGCACCATATAGAACATAAATCATACCTAAAACACCTACTGTGTTTGTCAGAGTTCCTACTGCTGCTGATGCTGCTGCACTTTTGGTAGCTTTATAGGTATAGTAGGCTGTTATACCTATAAGAACCCTTGGCAATACAGCCACTAAAGGATTTAAAAACACAAAAGATATAACTGTCGGCGCCATCACTGCCTGAATCATACTGAAAACTCCGAATATAAGCCCAATACCTACTGCTACCACAGGTCCTTCCATAATTGCCCCGATAATTACAGGTAAGTGCATTATTGTGGCTTTGGTTGGACCTACAGGTATAAAACCTAGCGGGGTGCTTCCCAATAATATGGATACACCGGCCAACATACCTGTAATAACAAGCTTTCTTACAGAAAAAATTGTTCTTGCTCTTTCACTATACATTGTCCCACCTCCGTTCCAGTTCCCAAAGGATACCGGACGATTTTAAAATTATATTTTTATTATTTGTTCGGCTCCAGCGGATGCCGACAGGTCTATTTTATCACCACCAGGCATATGATGCAATATTTTTTTCTAAACATACTCGTATACTCCTCTTACAGACACTTCTCCCGAGGAGACTTCCATCAAATGTCCATTGTCCAATCTTACCATCAGATGTCCTTTACCATTTACATCTTCAGCAATTCCTTTTACTTCATCATTTTTCAATATTATTTTTACTTCTTTGCCCAAATTCACCAAATGCTTTTTATATTCTTCCAGCATATAGTCGATGCTACCTTTTTGGAGAAATTGCTTATAGAGATTTTCAAAAGACTCCAGTATTTCTACAATTAATCTCTTTCTGTCTATCGTTTTCCCCACCGTAACTTTTAAAGAAGTAGCAGTATTCAGACCTATCTTGTTAAAATCATCTTCTTCCGAGTTTACATTTATTCCAATGCCGACGCATAGATAATTAATAATATCAATCTCCGCTCCTAACTCGGTTAAAATACCGCATACTTTCTTACCATTGATAACCAGATCATTAGGCCATTTTATCATTACATCTATATCTGTAACGTTTTTTATACCCCTTAAGACTGATAATGCAGCAATTAAAGTAACCTGTGAAGCCATGTCAGGCTTTAAATCAGGTTTCAGCATTATAGTCATCCATATTCCTTTGCCTTTCTGTGAAATCCATTCTCTACCCAATCTTCCTCGACCTTTGGTCTGCTCTTCAGCAACTATTAAAATGCCGTCATTAAATCCTCTTGACGCTAATTCTTTCCCGTAATTGTTTGTTGAATCCACAGAATCCAGATATATAATCTCTTTCCCTATAAATTCAGTTTTCAGATTCCTCTTTATTTCTACAGGATATAGCGCATCCGGACTGCTTATCAGAATATATCCTTTATTGGTTACCGATTCTATTACAAAACCTTCTTCTTTTAATTTTTTGATATATTTCCAGATGGCTGTCCTGCTGACACCAAACTTTTTACTCAATTCCTGTCCCGAAATATATCTATTTCTATTTTCAATTAACTCTTTCAATATGCTTTCTTTCATGGTATTTCTCCTTATTTTTTGCAGCTTACTGGTATTAATTCGAAATAATTTTATCATATTTTGGGTATTGATATAACATTTATTTATTATCAAATAGCTTTTTATTGAAATATTCTAATAGAATAGATTAAAACAAAATACAGGCATTTCTGCCTGTATTTTATTGTATTATCATTTATTATATATTGCACATTGAGAGTAGAACACCTGCTGCAACAGCTGAACCGATAACTCCTGCAACATTAGGTCCCATAGCATGCATCAATAGGAAGTTTGAAGGATTGGCTTCCTGGCCAACCTTTTGGGATACTCTGGCTGCCATGGGCACTGCAGACACACCGGCTGATCCAATTAACGGATTTACCTTTCCTCCGGTCATTTTGCACATTATCTTTCCAAATAATACTCCACCTGCAGTTCCCATTGAGAAAGCCGCGAGACCAAGGGCAATTATAGCCAGTGTTCTCGGAGACAGGAATATTTCTCCTTTAGCTGTAGCTCCTACAGTAGTTCCCAAGAAAATAACTACTATATTCATCAATTCGCCTTCTGCAGTTTTCATCAATCTGTTCAATGTACTCTGCATTGTTGCTGCTTCCCTTAAAAGATTACCTAGCATAAGCATACCTACAAGAGAAGTAGCTGCTGGAAGAACCAATGATACAACTACAGTAACTAATATTGGGAAAATAATTTTTTCGACCTTGGATACAGGTCTAAGCTGTTCCATAACAATTGCTCTTTCTTCCTTAGTTGTAAGAGCTTTCATTATCGGAGGCTGAATCAACGGTACCAGAGCCATGTAGGAATATGCTGCAACAGCTATTGGTCCCAATAAATGTGGGGCAAGTTTAGCTGTAAGATATATTGCAGTAGGGCCGTCTGCTCCTCCTATGATTCCTATGGAAGCAGCTTCAGGTAACGTAAAGCCAAGTCCTGGTACCAAGTTTAAAGCTAATGCGCCTAAGAACGTTGTAAATATTCCAATTTGAGCTGCAGCGCCTAAAAGTAAACTTTTAGGATTTGCAATAAGAGGACCGAAATCTGTCATGGCTCCAACTCCCATGAATATGAGAGGAGGATATATTCCTAATTTAACTCCTCTGTATAGCCAAT
This sequence comes from Clostridiales bacterium, assembly GCA_012842725.1. GTDB lineage: Bacteria > Bacillota > Clostridia > Lutisporales > Lutisporaceae > Lutispora. Next base: position 11,326 of record DUSG01000035.1, on the reverse strand, counting down.
ACAGAAGGCCACCGGCACTTACCATTTCATGCACATGTTCTCCTGTTACCGGATCAACAACGATCTCATATACAGGTTCTGCTGTCAGTCCTGCCAATGGCAAATTTGCCAAAAGCATACCAAAGGCTATTGGAAGTAACAGTAAAGGCTCGAATCCTTTTTTCAAAGCAAGATATATAAGCACAAAGGAAATCAGGATCATAACACCTTCCTGCCAGGTCATAGCAGCAAAACCCATGGTACCGAAAAAACCCTTTAGTGATTCCATTAAAGACATTTATATTCCCCCATTCAAAGTTCAGTCATGCCTATTCCAGCACAATCAAAACCTGTCCTGTATTTACAGAATCTCCTGCATTAACTGATATAGACGCTACTTTTCCATCTGAAGGCGCCATAATTTCATTTTCCATCTTCATAGCTTCAAGTATGCACAATACCTGTCCTTTTTTAACTGATTCGCCGACTTTAACATTTATGGATAATATTGTGCCTGGCATCGGTGCTGTAACTGTATTTCCACCGGCTGGTGCTGCCGCAGGGGCTGCTTTTGGTGCAGGTGCTGCTTTTGGTGCTGCTGGAGCCGCCTTTGGTGCTGCGGGGGCTGCTTGAGGTGCAGGAGCTGACACCGGTGCTGCAACAGCGCCGTCTCTTATTTCTTCAACTTCCACTTCATAGCTATTTCCGTTAACAGTTATTAAAAATTTTCTCATCTATTATTCCTCCCTATAATCTGTTATACATTTGATCTTGTCTTCCAACTTTTGCCCATACAGGAGCATTTCCTTCCACTCTTCTTATGGATCTAACTACCAAATTGTTTTCTCTTCCCATAAAAGCTGCCAGTGCAGCGCTTATAACCGCCACCAATTCATTTTCATCTTGTGTGGCTTCAATGTTCTCGGTTGCGACTTCTTTAGGGGATTCAACCCTCTCTGTTCTAACTACCTCTGTTTTTTTTTCGGCTGCTCCTCTATTGGATATTATCTTTAATCCGCTAAGCATATATGCCAAGCCGATTAAAACTATAAAACACATACCTACGCCTACTAGAGTAACTATCAGCCCATATCCAAATATTTCTGAAAAAGTTGACATTCTATATCCCCCTCTCTAGACAGGCAAGTTGCCATGCTTCTTGGCGGGTCTTGTTTCTCTTTTGCTCTCTAGCATCTCAAATGCTGCAATCAGTCTAGGTCTTGTTGTTGCAGGTTCAATGACATCATCTACATAACCCCTGCTGGCTGCTATATATGGAGTAGCAAATTTATCCTTATACTCCTGGATCTTTTCCTGTCTAGCAGCTGCAGGATTCTCAGCTGACTCTATTTCCTTCTTGAATATGATATTAGCTGCTCCGTCAGGTCCCATTACAGCAATTTCAGCTGATGGCCAAGCAAATACCTGATCTGCACCTAAATCTCTGCTGCACATTGCAAGATATGCTCCACCATAAGCTTTTCTTATTATTAAAGTTACCTTCGGTACTGTAGCTTCGCTGTATGCATAAAGCATCTTGGCACCATGTCTTATTATTCCGCCATATTCCTGATTTGTACCTGGTAAGAATCCTGGCACATCCACCAGATTCAATACAGGTATATTAAATGCATCACAGGTTCTAATAAATCTTGCTGCCTTGTCTGATGCATTTATATCAAGGCATCCTGCTAAAACTTTTGGCTGATTTGCGATAATGCCTATAGATTTTCCATTTAGCCTTGCAAATCCTGTTATTATATTCATTGCATAATAAGGCTGTACTTCCATAAAATCTCCGTTATCTACAATTGCAGTAATAATTTCTTTCATATCATAAGCTTTATTTGGGTTGTCCGGAACTATCTCATTCAGCTTTTCTTCAATTCTGTTCAAATCATCCTGACATTCGTATTCAGGAGCATTTTCCATATTATTTGAAGGCAAGAAGCTCAATAATCTCTTTATGTCTTCAATGCATTGTCTTTCATCAGGACTGATAAAATGAGCCACTCCGCTTACGCTGTTATGAGTCATAGCTCCGCCTAATTCTTCCGAAGTAACCTCTTCACCAGTAACTGCTTTTATAACCTGTGGTCCTGTAATAAACATCTGGCTTGTCTTATCAACCATAAATATAAAATCTGTCAAAGCTGGTGAATATACTGCTCCACCGGCACAAGGACCCATTATTACAGATATCTGAGGAATAACCCCTGATGCGATTGTGTTTCTGTAGAATATATTTCCGTAACCGGATAAAGCATCGACACCTTCTTGAATTCTAGCTCCACCGGAATCATTTATACCTATTAAAGGTGCACCCATTTTAAGTGCCATATCCATAACCTTGCATATCTTCTTAGCATGCATTTCTCCTAAAGAGCCACCTGCAACGGTGAAATCCTGAGCGAAAGCAAATACCAATCTCCCGTCTACTGTTCCGTATCCTGTTACAACACCTTCACCGGGAGTTTCCACATTCTGCATACCAAATTCGGTACAGCGATGTTTTACAAAAGCATCGATTTCTACAAAACTTCCCTCATCAAACAATAAGTTCAATCTTTCTCTCGCAGTCATTTTGCCTGAAGCGTGCTGTTTTTTTATTCTATCTTCGCCACCGCCCTGCATTATGGCCTCTCTTTTTTTATTAAGTTCTTGAATTTTGTCTATTGACATATTATCACTCCCTATCCTTTCCTCTCACATAACTCCACTAATAGCCCATTAGTGCTCTTTGGATGCAAGAAAGCAATTCTTGCGCCGCCGGCGCCATACCTTGGTTTTTCATCGATAAGTTTTATTCCTAAGCTTCTCATCTCTTCCAAGGCTTTTTCGATATCATCTACTCTAAAAGCGATATGCTGTACTCCTTGTCCCTTCTTTTCAATGAACTTTGCTATAGGACTGTCGGGTTCTGTCGCTTCCAGCAGTTCTATTTCCGTATCGCCTATTGGAAGAAATGCTACTTTTACTTTCTGTTCTTCAACTACTTCAGTACCTTGACATTTAAGACCTAAAACTTCTTCATAAAACTTTATCGACTCTTCCAAGTTGCTAACTGCCACACCTATATGATCTACTTTTCTTACCATTTATATCCCTCCTTCTTTGCTTAATATACTTGATAGTTCTTGTGCTGCAGTATATGGATCTATTTGTTTGTTAAAGACCTTTTTTGTAAGGTCTGATAGATACTCGCCTTTTTTCTCCAATCTTTCAATCTTATCCAATAGATTTTGCTTGAATATCTCTAATATTTCAGTTTCAATAGCTTTTTGCCTTCTTTTATTGAAATTGCCTGAAGATATCATATATTCATGATGCTTCTCGATAGCTTCCCAAAGTTCTTCAATACCTTTATTATCCTTGGCTATAATATTTTTTACTGGAGGCCTGTATTCGGTGTTGCCATTCAAGTCCAGCATAAGTTCTATTTCCGTTGCAGTCTTTTCCGCTCCTTCTCTGTCGGATTTATTTACTGCAAAAACATCTCCTATCTCCATTATACCTGCCTTTATAGCCTGTATATCATCTCCAAGGCCCGGAACCATTACCATAAGCACCGTATCTGCAACCTTTACTATATCTATCTCCGATTGCCCTACCCCTACAGTCTCCACAAAAATATAATCGCAACCTAAAATATCCATAACTTTGATGGCTCCATTGACGGACTTTGAGAGCCCTCCCAGGGCTCCCCTTGTACCCATACTTCTTATGAATACTCCCTCATCAGTATTCAGGTCTGACATTCTGATTCTGTCTCCCAGTATAGCTCCGCCGCTGAATGGACTTGTAGGGTCTACAGCAATAATTGCCACTTTTTTTCCTTGCTTTCTAAGCAATTTTGCAAGCTTATCTGTCACCGTGCTTTTTCCGGCTCCCGGAGGTCCTGTAACTCCAATGATTCTTGCCGTCCCTATCTTATCATAGTTCTCTTTGATTATTTCTACGGCTTCCGGTTCTCCATTCTCTATCATAGTTATCAGGCGTGCAGCAGCTCTCTTGTTTCCTGCTGCTATGCCTGCTCTTATATCCATTTAAATCACCCTAATTTCTTTTTATGTTGTTTTTGATAAATTCAATTGTCACGCTTGTAGGCGTTCCAGGAGTGAATATTTCTGCTATGCCTGCCTCTTTTAAACCAGGTATGTCTTCTTCAGGTATTACTCCGCCACCTATAACCAATATATCTTCTCCACCTTTTTCCTTAAGAAGCTGTACGACCTTCGGGAAAAGATAGTTATGCGCACCGGATAGTATACTCATAGCTACACAGTCAACATCCTCTTGTATTGCAGCCTCTGCTATCTGCTCAGGAGTCTGTCTTAGACCAGTATATATAACCTCCATACCTGCATCTCTCATGGCACGAGCTACAACTTTTGCCCCTCTATCATGGCCATCAAGGCCGGGTTTTGCTACTAGAACTCTAATCGGTCTGTTCATTTCGTTTACCTCCTTATAGAATAACAGATTGCTGGTATTCACCGAATACTTCTCTTAAAACGCCGCATATCTCGCCTAATGTTGCATATTGTTTTACCGCTGTAAGGATATATGGCATTAAATTGTCATCGCCTTCAGCTGCTTTTCTGAGCGCTTCCAGACTTTCCTGAACTTTAATGTTATCTCTTTCTGCCTTTAGAGCTTTCAGTTTCTGCTTCTGAAGTTCGCCCACTGCAGGATCAACTTTTAACAATCCTTTAGGTGCGGATTCTTTTATCTGGAATTTATTCATTCCTACAACTATTCTTTCTCCTCTTTCTACCTCCTGCTGGTATTTATATGCACTGTCCTGAATCTCCTGCTGTATATAACCTCTTTCAATAGCTTTCGGAGCTCCGCCCATCTCATCTATCTTAGCGATATATTCTGCAGCTCTCTTTTCTATTTCGTTGGTTAAGCTCTCAACATAGTAAGAACCTGCAAGCGGATCTATAGTATCAGCCACACCGCTCTCATAAGCAACGATCTGCTGGGTTCTCAAAGCTATTCTTACTGAATCTTCTGTTGGAAGAGCTAAAGCTTCGTCCCTTGAATTTGTATGCAATGATTGAGTTCCTCCTAAAACAGCTGCCAAAGTCTGGATTGCAACTCTGACTATATTGTTATCAGGCTGCTGTGCTGTCAAAGTGGAACCACCTGTTTGTGTATGGAATCTTAACATCATGGATCTTGGATCTTTAGCATTGAATCTTTCCTTCATAATCTTAGCCCATAATCTTCTGGCTGCTCTGAATTTAGCTACCTCTTCCAAAAGGTCATTATGAGCGTTGAAGAAGAAAGACAATCTAGGTGCGAACTCATCGACATCAAGTCCGGCTTTTATTGCTGCTTCAACATAAGCAATACCGTCTGCTAAAGTAAAGGCTACCTCCTGCACTGCAGTGGAACCTGCTTCCCTGATGTGATATCCGCTGATTGATATGGTGTTCCATTTTGGAACGTATTTCGCGCAATATTCAAATATATTTGTAATAAGTCTCATTGAAGGTTCAATTGGGAAAATGTATGTACCTCTTGCAATGTATTCCTTCAAAATATCGTTTTGTATTGTACCGGACAATTTATCAGATGAAACTCCCTGCTTTTCCGCAACCGCAATATACATAGCCAACAATACTGCAGCAGGTGCATTGATTGTCATGGAAGTACTAACTTTATCCAAAGGTATGCCGTCAAACAGTATTTCCATGTCTTTCAAAGAATCGATGGCGACGCCAACTTTTCCGACTTCTCCTTCAGCCAAAGGATGGTCAGAATCATAACCTATCTGAGTCGGTAAGTCAAAAGCAACACTTAAACCGGTTTGACCTTGTTCAAGCAAATATTTGTATCTTTTGTTTGATTCTTCAGCAGTGGCAAATCCTGCATACTGCCTCATTGTCCATAGCTTACCCCTGTACATTGTAGGCTGCACGCCTCTTGTAAAAGGATATTCTCCCGGAAAAGACAAATCTCTGCTGTAATCCAAATCTTCAATGTCTTCTGGAGTATATAACCTTTTTACTTCATAACCTGATGTAGATAAAAATTTCTCTTTTCTCTCAGGTTTTTTTGTTAACACTTTAGCAATCTCAGTCTCTTCCCATTTCTGTCTCTCTGCTTTTAGAGCTTCAAGCTTTTCCTTGTTATACATGCTATGCCTCCCCATATCAAAATTATTTTTTACCTTCAAGACAGATATTCTTTAGATATCATGTAAATATTACACAAAAACTATTCCTGATTTCAACAAAATTTGTAAACCTTATTGAAAAATTTGAATGATATCTTTCATTTTTGTTTAATTTTGCAAGTTTTCTTTCTTCCACTATAATATCATATTTCTCTGATAAAAGGTACTATAAAATTTGTTTATTTTTTGACAATATCTCTTCCATATTTATCATCCCTCAATTTATCATTTTGTCGTCTATAGTTATGCTTATAATTAATGTAATTATACTCGTTCTTTTTATTTGCCATGTACCTTTATCCTTCCTTGTCAGACGCACAAAAAAGCGGCTTTCGCCGCTTTTGGTAAACTTATAACCATGTTCAATTAGAACAATCCGGTTATTACACCATTTTCATCTATGTCTATTTTTTCAGCAGCAGGAACTTTCGGCAAACCAGGCATAACCATTATATCCCCTGTCAGTGCAACTATGAATCCTGCACCTGCAGATACTCTTACTTCTTTTACGGTTATATCGAATCCTTCAGGTCTGCCTATCAGTTCTGGATTATCCGACAAGGAATATTGAGTTTTGGCCATGCATATTGGATATTTGTCCAGACCTAATTCTTCCAACCTTTGAATTTCTTTTTCTGCTTTAGCTGTATACACAACTCCCTTTGCTCCATATATCTGTTTTGCAATCTTTTCTATCTTTGCTTTTATGCTGTCATTTACATCGTATAAGAAATGGAAGTTGTTCTCTTTCTCACAAGCCTCAATAACTTTCTGCGCAAGATCAATTCCGCCTTCTCCACCTTTTTCCCACACTTCACAGATAGAGGCTTCCACTCCTTCCAGCCTGCAGAGTTCCATAAGTCTGGAGATTTCTGCATCTGTATCTGTGGAGAATTTGTTTATAGAAACAACTGCCGGAAGCCCAAATTTCTTTATGTTCTCTATATGCTTTTTGAGGTTTTCAAAACCTTTTTCAAGTGCAGCAATATTCTCTGCTGCTAATTCAGTCTTGCTAACTCCTCCATGCATCTTAAGAGCTCTGACCGTTGCAACAATGACTACTGCAGAAGGAACTATACCTGCATATCTGCATTTAATGTCAATAAACTTTTCTGCACCTAAATCAGCACCAAAACCTGCTTCTGTTATCAGATAGTCTACCAACTTCAGTCCAAGCTTTGTAGCCATTATACTGTTGCAGCCATGAGCAATATTTGCAAAAGGTCCTCCATGTATGAATGCAGGAGTATTTTCCAAGGTCTGTACCAGGTTTGGTTTAATAGCATCCTTCAAAAGAAGTGCCATTGCGCCTTGAACCTTTAAATCACCTGCTGTAACAGGTTTATTTTCATAGTTATATCCAATTATTATCTTTGCTAACCTTTCTTTCAAATCTTTTAAATCTGTAGCCAGGCAAAGTATAGCCATAATTTCAGATGCAACGGTAATCATAAAACCGTCCTGTCTCACGAAACCATTGGCTTTACCACCTAGACCTACCACAACTTCTCTAAGAGCTCTGTCATTCATATCCATAACTCTTTTCCACACAATCTGTCTCATGTCAATGCCCAGCGAATTTCCATGAGTAATATGATTGTCTATGGCTGCTGCCAACAAGTTATTTGCAGCGGTTATGGCATGCATGTCTCCAGTAAAGTGGAGGTTGATATCTTCCATAGGTACAACCTGGGCATATCCTCCGCCGGCAGCTCCTCCTTTAACACCGAATACAGGTCCTAAAGAAGGTTCTCTCAAAGCTATGGCTGACTTTTTACCCAATTTGGCCATGGCTTGCCCTAAGCCTACAGTGGTAGTTGATTTTCCTTCACCTGCAGGAGTAGGATTAATAGCCGTAACTAAAATCAATTTGCCATCTTTTTTATCTTTAAGCCTATTCCATATGCTTAGATTAATCTTTGCCTTATATTTTCCGTATAATTCAACCTCGTCTTCATCAATGCCTATTTCTCTGGCTATGTCAATTATAGGTTTCATCTTGGCTTCCTGTGCTATTTGAATATCAGTTTTCATTGTATACTTTTACCTCCATCCATTGTTAAGCATTTGCAAATATTTCTTCAAATTCTTCCCTGTCCAGTTTTTCTTTTTCTAACAGGGCATTTGCAACACCATGCAGCTTGTTGATATTCTCTCTCAATAGACTCTCTGCTCTCTCATAGGCTTTTTCTATAATAGCCTTAATTTCTTTATCGATTAAAGCTGCTATTTCTTCACTGTAGTTTCTGCTTCTTGCCAGATCTCTTCCTATAAAGACTTCGTCATGACCGGTACCAAAAGTCATTGGACCTAGCTTTTCGCTCATTCCATATTCTGTAACCATTTTCCTTGCTATAGTCGTTGCTCTTTCAAGATCATTCTTAGCGCCAGTGCTTATATCATTAAGCACCATCTTTTCTGCCACTCTGCCTCCCAGCAAGGTTACAATCTGATTCTCCAGTTCAATCTTGGACATATAATATTTATCCTGCTCCGGAAGTGAAATAGTATAACCTCCTGCTCTTCCTCTCGGTATTATGGAAACTTGATGAACAGGATCTGCATCAGGTGTCAGTTTCTGTACTACAGCATGACCGGCTTCATGATATGCAGTAAGCCTTCTGTCCCTTTCGCTTATTACTTTGCTTCTCTTTTCAGGTCCTGCGATTACTCTTATAGTTGCTTCCTCCAATTCTTCCATCTCTATCTTATTCTTTTTCTTCCGAGCCGCCAAAAGTGCTCCTTCATTCATTAGGTTTTCCAAATCAGCAGGAGTAAATCCCGGTGTCCCTTTTGCCAATACTTTCAAGTCTATGTTATCAGCCAAAGGTTTATTTCTTGCATGAATCCTTAAAATCTCTTCTCTGGCTTTTACATCCGGTATTCCTACTGTAATCTGCCTGTCAAATCTACCCGGTCTCAAAAGCGCAGGATCCAGAATATCCGGTCTGTTGGTAGCTGCTAATATAATTATACCCTCGTTTACATTAAAACCATCCATTTCAACTAACAGTTGGTTTAATGTCTGTTCCCTTTCATCATGACCTCCGCCTAAGCCGGTACCTCTTTGTCTACCTACAGCATCTATCTCATCTATGAATATGATACAGGGAGAATTTTTCTTCGCTTGTTCAAACAAATCTCTAACTCTGGAAGCACCTACTCCAACAAACATCTCCACAAAATCAGAACCACTGATACTAAAGAAGGGAACGCCTGCTTCTCCTGCTACGGCTTTAGCAAGGTATGTCTTACCAGTACCAGGAGGGCCAACTAACAAAACACCTTTAGGTATTCTGGCGCCCAGTTCAATAAAGCGTCTGGGCTGCTTCAGAAATTCAACTATCTCTGCCAGTTCTTCCTTTTCTTCTTCTGCTCCTGCTACATCAGCAAAAGTAACTTTCTTCTTGTCATCGGTAACAAGCCTTGCCCTGCTCTTACCAAATGACATTACCCTGCTACCTCCGCCCTGAGCCTGCTGGGAAAATATAAAAAAGAAAACTATTATCAATACAAACAATGCAATGGTTGGTAAGAAAGATAACCACACCGATGTTTGTTGAGGTTTTTCATATATTATATTAAGAGTACCTCTCTCAGCGTATTCCTGAGCCAGTTCATTGAATTCTCTTGTAGGAACCGTTGCTTCAAACTCTCTCCCGTCGCTGAGTCTTCCGCTTACTACAGAAAATATTGAACTGCCTTCTGAAACATATATCTCCCTTATCCTTTTACTTTCAACTTCTGATATAAATTGGGTATAAGACAGTTTTGTTTTTCCTTCGCCTGTATTGCTGAATATCTGGGCAAAGAATATTATTATAACAAAAATTAAAACATAGAAGCTTATACCTCTCAAAAACTTTCTCAAAAATTACCCTCCTTTAAACCATGCTACCCGAAATACAATAATTTTATCATATAAATCCAAAAATTACAATTACGAATAAACTTCAGGTTTCAGAACACATACGAAAGGCAAATTCCTGTATGCCTCAGCATAATCCAAACCATATCCGACGACAAATTCATCAGGTATATGAAAACCAACATATTCTAAATCAACTTTTGCCTTTCTTCTTTCAGCCTTGTCCAGCAATGTGCATATTTTTACGCTTCTTGCATTTCTGGATTTAAGATAATCTACAATATAATTCAACGTAAGTCCTGTATCAACAATATCTTCCACTATTAATACGTCTTTCCCCGTAATATCTTTCTCCAAATCTTTTATAATTCTTACAACCCCGGAAGATTTGGTTGAAGAACCGTAACTTGAAACCACCATAAAGTCCATGGTAAGAGGTAGATCTATCTCTCTTACCAAATCAGATAAGAATATGACACAACCTTTCAAAATGCCTATTATCATCAGATCCTTATCCTTATAATCTTCTGTAATGGCCTTACCTAACTCTTTTACTTTTTCCTTGATTTCATCCTCATTGATTAGAATTTTCAAAATGTTGTTATTCATCATAGAGCCCCCTTATTATATTGATCTCAATTGCTTCTTTTGTATTTTCAGTAATCTTATACTTTTCGCTGAGCCTTCCTCCTATAATCCATACAACATCTTTTCCGTCTGCTATAAAATATATATTATCTCTTTCTTCCCTAGGTATCTTTTCATCAATAAAATAATCTTTCAGCTTTTTGCTTCCTTTAAGACCTATAGGTGAAAAAATATCACCTTCAAGCCTGTTCCTCAACACCAGCTTGTTTTTCACTTTATCCTTATCTATATAAACCTTGTACTTCTCTTTTTTTATCTCCTTTATCGAGAAAGCGTCCACAGTGGTTAATCTTATGATGCAGTCCAGAAATTCAGAGATATTATCCTTATCATTTTCAAGCTCTAAATAATATTTATGAGGTTCTTTTTTTTCATTTATTTTTAGTATCAACTTGTCATAGGAAATATAAGCTTTTATATTCTTAGGAAGTATTACGGCAGCTCCTGTTGTTTTATCAACCAAATCCAAAATCCCTTCAATGTTTCTGAATTCAATGCCTTTCAGATTACCTGCCAGTCTTTCTATCCCTAATCTGATAATTCTTCTGACAAGAGCAGGATGTACATTTTTTATTTTGTTAATACTATATTGTATACTATTTTTACTTACCATTGCAATTTCCAAAAATAATTTTTCAGCTTCT
>DUSG01000034.1 GCA_012842725.1 Clostridiales bacterium | reverse complement strand
ATAATCAAATCAATAATAGACTTGGCTAACATTGCTCGCAGAGAAGGGCTATTGGCACTGGAAGAAGCAGCTTATAACATAAAAGATGATTTTCTTCAAAGAGGTATAAATCTCATTGTTGACGGTACTGATCCTGAATTAGTAAGAAATATTATGGAGACAGAATTAGCCTTTATTGAAGAAAGACATGTCAGCAATCGTGGTGTCTTTGAGTTTATGGCAAACATGGGTCCGGCTTTTGGAATGATAGGTACATTAATAGGACTTATAAATATGTTGGCGAACTTGGATGATCCTTCAAGTGTAGGGCCAAACATGGCTGTAGCAATAGTTACCACTTTTTATGGTTCATTGATTGCAAATTTATTCTGTAACCCAGTTGCAAAAAAATTAAAAATCCGCAGCTCAGAGGAAATTTTAGTAAAAGAAGTAATGTTGGAAGGTATATTGTCTATACAAGCCGGCGAGAACCCAAGAATAATCGAAGAAAAACTTAAAGCATTCTTATCACCTCAATTGAGAGAAAATGTTACAAAAGAAAAAAATGAGGTTGCTGAAGGAGATGTAAGGGTGGGTAGTAGCTTATGACAAGGAAAAGAAGGAAAGATGACTCAGGTGATAGCGGTGCAGTAGCTCCTTGGATGAATACATATGCTGATATGGTTACCTTATTGCTTTGCTTTTTCGTATTATTGTTTTCTTTTGCAACTATAGACGCACATAAATTTGAAGCTATTGTGCGTTCATTACAAGGTTCTTTAGGAGTATTGGATTCCGGAGTAACAGTAGAGATAGAATCTTTAGAACAAATTTTCCCTGGAGTGCAGAATTTTACACAGGATGATGAACTTGATGTAGTTAAAAACAAAGTGGAGTTATTTATAAAAGAAAGCCAATTAGAAAATAACTTTACTTTAATACTTAATGAAAGAGGATTACTAATAAGAATGTTGGATGCAACACTGTTTGATTCGGGTAAAGCTGAGATAAGAGAAGACTCCAAATATATTATAGATGGAATAGCAGATGCAATTAAAGAGACAGAAAATTATATTAGAATTGAAGGACACACAGATAATGTGCCTATAAATACTTTTAGATATCCATCCAACTGGGAGCTTTCAACTGCAAGAGCAGTTAATGTATTGAAATATTTAATAGAAAATCATGGTGTCGAACCAAAAAGATTATCTGCAGTAGGTTACGGTGAATATCATCCAATTGATACAAATGAAACACCTGAAGGAAGACAGAATAACAGAAGGGTAGACATCATGATAATTAGAACTAATAAAAATGGCAGTTGAATTATCTGGTGATAAACGGAGGGTTTAAGTTGGAAAAGAAGAATTTTTTACTTAAAATAATCATAATACTTTTACTTATTATATTAATTGCTGTTTTAATATTTTTTTTATCATATAGAAGCAATTCAAACAATCAAGAATCCATAAAAGTAGATAAAAATATAAAAATATATTCATTTCAAGATCCTTTTATAAGCAATATAAAAGACAGCAATAAAATATTAAAAGTCGTAATAAAATTAGAGCTTACCAATCCTAGAATTGAAGATGTAATCAATGCTAAAAACTCTGAAATTAGACACGAAATTAATCTATTGCTTAGAGGAAAAACTGAAGAGGATCTGAAAGGTTCAGAAGGCCAGGCCATGGTACAAAAAGAGATTTTAGATGTAGTAAGAAAGTTGTTGGATACAGAATCGGTGCGAAATGTATACTTTGATGAATTCATAATTACATAGCCGGAGGTGGGATCTATTGACCGAAGTATTATCCCAAGTAGAAATTGATGCCCTGCTTAATGCATTAAATGCAGGAGAATTAGATGTTAAAGAAATAAAAGAAGAAAAAAAAGAGACGAAGATCAGGAATTATGATTTCAAGATACCTAACAAATTTGCTAAAGATCAGTTAAGAACATTGCAGATGATACATGATAATTTTTCAAGGTTACTTCAGACTTATTTATCTGGCTACTTAAGATCTTTAGTTCAAGTAGAGGTCATATCAGTAGACCAGTTAACATACTATGAATTCAGTAACTCTATGCCTAATCCTTCAACGCTTGCAGTGATTGATTTTGCCCCACTGACTGGCTCAATATTGATAGAGTTTAACCACAGTATAAGTTTTACTATGATAGATAGGATACTTGGAGGAATAGGGCAAGCTTATGAAAAAAACCGTGTTTTTACGGAAATTGAACTTACGATAATTGAGAAGATTATAAATCAAATTTTAACTTTATATAAAGATCCGTGGAAAAATGTAGCTGAGCTAAAACCGAAACTAAAAAATATTGAAACAAATACTCAGTTTGCACAGATTATGTCACCAAACGAAACAATAGCTCTTGTAACTTTAGATATTAAGATAGGAAATGTAGAAGGTGCTATGCATATATGCATACCACATATAGTTATTGAGCCCATAATAACCAAGCTGAGTACAAGATTTTGGTTTTCAGGCCTAACAAAAGAAACATCGATAAATGATATAAAAAATCTTGAAAAAAGAATAGAGCAAACATATTTACCTTTAAATGTAGTTTTAGGCAGATCTGTTTTAAGTGTAAAAGACATTTTGAATCTGCAGAAAGGTGATGTAATAACACTGGATAGATCTATCAATTCAGAATTAGAGGTTTACATAGGAAGCAAAGTTAAATTTTATTGTTATCCTGGTTTAAAAAAGAATAAAGTTGCTGTTAAGATAACCAGAATAGAGAAGAGAGGGGATGAAATTGATGAATGATATGCTAACACAAGAAGAAATCGATGCACTTCTAAAAGGAGATGAAATTAGCAATTCTATTCTTACTCCTGAAGAAGTTGATGCTTTAGGTGAAATTGGTAATATCAGTATGGGCACATCTGCAACAACTTTATTCGCACTATTGAATCACAAAGTTACTATTACTACACCTAGAGTTAGCGTTATGACATGGGATGAACTAGTACAAGAATATCCTCTCCCTTATGTAGCTGTTGAAGTTAAGTTTACACAGGGGTTTGAAGGTACTAATTTATTGATATTAAAAGAAGATGACGTAAAAACGATTACAGATCTGATGATGGGAGGAGATGGAAGCAATATAAGCGGTGAAATCACAGATCTGCACCTTAGTGCAATTGGTGAAGTCATGAATCAAATGATAGGATCATCGTCAACTTCACTATCAAGTATTTTTAATAAAAGCATAAATATTTCTCCACCAAAAGCTTTCTTAATGAGATTCAAGGATTCAAATCCACTTAATTATAATTTTTCTGATTCTGTCGTCAGAGTTGCATTTAGAATGGTAGTTGAAGGAATTCTTGATAGCGAAATTATGCAATTGATTCCGGTTGATTTTGCAAAAAAAATGGTTAAAGATTTGTTAAATCCCGTTCCTAATACTAGCGAAAAAACGACAGATAAGAAGGAAATATCAGATAAAAGTCGAATAGTAGATAAAAATGAAGGTAAGAATAATAATCAAAAATTGAAGGAATTTGAAGATGATAAAATGGCAAAAGACCATATTGAAGTACAACCAATACAATTTGAACAATTTGATAGCGAAAATGGTGGAACCAGTAAAGAAAATATTGATTTAATAATGGATGTTCCTCTTGAAATAACTGTTGAACTAGGAAGAACAAAACGGTTGATAAAAGATATTTTAGAGTTTGGACCTGGAACTGTTATTGAGTTGGACAGGTTAGCTGGTGAACCGGTGGATGTTATTGTAAATGGAAAATTCATTGCAAAAGGTGAAGTTGTAGTAATTGATGAAAGTTTTGGTGTACGTATAACTGATATAGTTAGCCCTGGCAAAAGATTAAAAAAAGTATAGTATAGCATATTAATATGAACTAGGAGGATTTGTAAAATGGCCAACGGTATTTTAATTGTAGATGATGCAACTTTTATGAGAATGATGATAAAGGATGTATTAGTAAAAAACGGTTTTACAATTGCGGGGGAAGCTGAAAATGGTGCCAAAGCTGTTGATAAGTATAAAGAATTAAATCCAGATCTTGTAATTATGGATATAACAATGCCTGAGGTTGATGGAATACAGGCAGTAAGAGAGATTAAGAAAATTGATCCATCTGCAAAAATAATAATGTGCTCTGCCATGGGACAGCAGGCTATGGTTATAGAAGCTATTCAAGCAGGTGCAAAAGATTTCATTGTAAAACCGTTCCAAGCAGAACGAATAATTGAAGCTGTGAAGAAGGTATTAGGTTAGTTATGAATGGTTTTTATGAAACTAATGGTTTTATGAACTTTTTAAAAGTTATCTATATAGTTATTGTATTTGCAATGGTATTAGGAATTAGCTATTATTTTTCTAAATTTATCGGAAAGAAAATAGCAAAACAGAATAAACACATGAAAATAGTTGATACTCTTACTTTAGGAAATGATAGGTATCTGCACATCGTTAGTATTTATAATAAGTTTTACTTGATATCAAATAGTCAAAAGGGTTTGTTTTTGATAGACAAGCTTACAGATGAAGAATTGATAGAGCAATTAACTTATGAAATTGATGATATCAATAGTTTAGATAATGATTTAAATATTTTTAATAATAATTTAGAATCATATCAATACAAAAGTAATATAAAAAATAACATTAATAAACTCAAAAATCTTATCAAAGGGAATAGAAGAAATGTATAAGAAAACTGCTCGAGTATTATTACTTGTTATTATATTCATTTTGTTAATAGCTGATTATGTACAAGCTCAACCTGAAATACCAATACCTAATATAGATATAAATGTTAGAGCTGCTGAATCACCACAAGAAGTGGCATTGAGTCTGCAAGTGATTTTTCTACTTACTATTTTATCCCTTGCACCATCATTGTTAATAATGCTTACTTCTTTTACCCGAATAGTTATAGTACTGTCATTTATAAGGAACGCATTAGGAACACAACAGATGCCTCCTAATCAGGTTTTGATCGGACTGGCTTTATTTCTTACATTTTATATTATGTCGCCAATATTTACAGAAATAAATGATACTGCTATAAGACCTTATCTGGAAGAACAGATAACTCAAGAGGAGGCATTAAATAATGCTTTAAAACCTATTAGAAATTTCATGTTCAAATATACAAGAGAAAAGGATTTGGCATTATTTATAAAAATCGGAGAACTTGATAGTGTTTCAAATATTGATGATATTCCAACCAGGGCATTGATACCCGCTTTTATAATCAGCGAGCTAAAAACGGCTTTTCAAATAGGGTTTTTCTTATTTATACCATTTCTAATTATTGATATGGTAGTTGCAAGTACTCTTATGTCGATGGGTATGATGATGTTACCTCCTGTTATGATTTCTATGCCTTTTAAGATATTGTTGTTTGTTATGGTAGATGGTTGGAATTTGATTATTAGATCTATCATGTTAGGTTTTTGATATATAAATGAGGTGTTTACATGAATGAAAGCATAGTTTTAGATGTGGCTCAGAGAGCAATTGGAGTTACTATAATGGTGTCAGCTCCAATATTAGGATTTGGCTTGTTAGTAGGATTGCTTGTAAGCATTATACAGGCAACTACCCAAATACAGGAAGTAACTCTGTCTTTTATACCTAAAATATTGACAATTCTTCTTACATTATTAATATTTGGCCCTTGGATTGGAAGTGTTATAACAGAATTTACCATTAATCTTATAAGTAATATACATAATTATGTAAGGTAGAAGGGTAAAATGTTTGAGACTTTGATTAATCAATTTATTGTTTTCTTATTAGTGTTTATCAGAATGACTTCGCTATTTGTAATAAGCCCCATTTTTGGAAGGCAGAATATGCCTTCTTATTTAAAAGTGGGATTGGCACTTTTTACTACTTTTATTATAGCTCCTTTGTTCAGCCACATTAGTATTGAATATAACAATTTAATAGATTTTACTCTTATTATAATTAAAGAATTTTTTGTTGGGATTATCATTGGATATGTAAGTTATATGGTTTTTTCTGCTTTGTATGTGGCAGGACAGATTATTGATACTCAGATTGGATTCGGTATGGTAAATGTTTTAGATCCTCAGAGCAATATACATGTACCACTTATAGGTAATTTTTTGTATATATTTGCAATTTTAATATTTCTTATGGCAAATGGGCACCATATATTATTTTCGGCTCTTGTAAAGAGCTATTCTATTATACCTATAAATAGTTTATCTTTTACAGAAGGACTTACAAATAATTTGATAGCAATTTTTTCAGAAAGTTTTCTAATGGCTGCTAAAATTGCATTTCCTATTATTGCTGCTGTTTTGATTTCTGAAGTTGCTTTAGGTATTTTAGCTAGAACAGTGCCACAAATGAATGTTTTTATTGTAGGATTGCCACTTAAAATTGCAATAGGTTTATTATCATTACTGATTATTTTACCAGGTTTTTCAAGTATTTTAGACTATTTGTTTGATACCATGTTTGCTTACATAAGCATTATAATGGAAAGCATGGTTAAAGGATGATTGATTTGAACGATTTTGTTATCAGTTTAACCCTTTTTTCCCAGGAAAAGACAGAAAAGGCAACACCGAAAAGACGTAGAGAAGCTAGAGAAAAGGGTCAGGTAGCTAAAAGCAGAGAAATTGTTTCAGCATTGTTATTATTTCTGATGTTTTTATGTTTGAAGCTTTTTTCAGGATATATTTATGACAATTTAAAAAGCATAACAATTAAATTTTTTACAATTAATGGTGATATTGATAAATTTTACGAAACAAGTAATTTTACTAACATTATGATAAACTGTATTTTGTCTTTTATTCTTATTATGTTACCTATTTTTGGAATAGCTGTTATTGTATCGTTAATGGCAAATTACTTACAAGTGGGATTTATATTTACAACAAAACCATTAATGCCAAATATTAATAAATTAAATCCTATTGCAGGACTGAAAAGAATATTTTCAAAAAATTCTTTAGTAGAACTTCTTAAAGCATCATTAAAGATAATTTTTGTTGGATATTTTATATATGATTTTCTGAGAGATAATTACATGATGATCGCTAATTTTTTACATATGGATATTAATCCATCTCTTGCTTTCATAGGTAATACAATTATAAGTATTGGCATTAGGGCCTCAATTGTATTGCTTGTTCTTGCGATATTTGACTATGCTTATCAACTTTGGGAGTATGAGAAAAACTTGAGAATGTCAAAGCAAGAAGTAAAAGAAGAGTATAAACAAGTGGAAGGAAATCCTCTAATAAAATCGAAAATTAGAGAAAAGCAGAGACAACTATCACTTAGAAGAATGATGGCAGAAATTCCAAAAGCTGATGTGATTATCACAAACCCTACTCATTATGCTGTTGCACTAAAGTATGATGTTGATGTAGCAGATGCTCCTTTTGTTATAGCTAAAGGAAAGGATTTAATTGCATTAAGAATAAAAGAGAAAGCAAGAGAATCAAATATTCCAATAGTCGAAAATAAAGCTATAGCACAAGCTTTATATAATACTACCGATATAGGTCAACAAATTCCAGTTGAAATGTATCAAGCGGTAGCTGAGATACTTGCTTTTGTATACAGTTTAAAGAATAAGTAGGAGGAAATAGCATTGTTTAAGTTTGGAGATATAGTAGTGGCAATAGCCGTTATTGCAATAGTATTACTGATTATCATTCCCATACCTACTTTTTTGATGGATATGCTATTGACATTTAATATATCTTTATCGCTTGTTATACTAATTGGAACAATGTATATAAAAGAAGCTTTAGAATTTTCTATATTTCCTACTTTGCTTTTAATAACTACATTGTTTAGATTAGCTCTTAATATTTCTTCTACCAGATTAATCTTATCAAATGCCGATGCAGGTAATGTAATTGAAGTTTTTGGTAATTTTGTGATAGGAAACAATGTCATCGTTGGTGTTTTGATATATTTAATAATTGTGATAATTCAATTTTTGGTAATAACAAAGGGTGCTGAAAGAGTAGCTGAAGTAGCAGCAAGATTTACATTGGATGCTATGCCTGGAAAGCAGATGGCTATTGATGCCGATTTAAACTCAGGCTTAATAAGTGAAAACGAAGCAAAAGAAAGAAGAAAAAAGATACAAAGAGAAGCAGATTTCTATGGAGCGATGGATGGTGCAAGTAAGTTTGTTAAAGGTGATGCTATTGCGGGTATTATAATAACTATAATTAATATTACCGCGGGTTTTATTATAGGTGTATTGCAAAAAGGTATGGGTATAGCTGAAGCGGCTTCAGTTTATACAAATTTAACCATTGGTGATGGTTTAGTGAGCCAGATTCCAGCTTTATTGATATCTACTGCGACAGGAATTATTGTAACAAGAGCAGCAAATGAATCAGATCTAGGTAGTGACGTGAGCAAACAGATTTTCTCACAACCGAGAGCATTATATTTGGCCAGTGGTGCATTATTCTTATTGGCTTTTACTGGTTTGCCCGTTTTACCAAATGTATTTCTTTCAGGATTGTTTTCATTCATGGCATATAACTTAGATAAAGCGTTTAAAGAAGCTAAGATTAAGGAAGAAGCATCACGCGAATATAATGAAGCAGACGAAATGAGAAAACCTGAAAATGTTATGTCATTGTTACAAGTTGATCCTATTGAATTAGAGTTTGGATATGGTATTTTACCTCTGGTTGACGCAAATCAAGGTGGAGATTTGCTCGATAGACTTGTTATGATAAGAAGACAATGTGCTCTTGATTTAGGTATTGTTGTGCCTGTCATAAGACTTAGGGATAATATTCAATTAAAACCAAATGAATATGTTATAAAAATCAAAGGAACAGAAGTTGCAAACGGAGAAATCATGTTTGATAATTATCTGGCCATGAATCCCGGTACTGCTGAAGAAGATTTAGAAGGGATAAAAACTGTTGAACCGGCTTTTGGTTTACCTGCTGTATGGATTACAGAAAGCCAAAGAGAAAAAGCAGAAATGATGGGATATACTGTAGTGGATCCCCCATCTATTATTGCAACACATCTGACTGAGATAATTAAAGCTCATGCAGGAGAATTACTTGGCAGACAGGAAGTACAGAAACTTTTAGATAATCTGAAAGAATCATATCCGGCTTTAGTAGATGAAGTATTGCCCAAAACTTTAAGTCTGGGAGAGATACATAAAGTTTTAGTGAATTTATTAAAAGAAAACATATCCATTAGAGATTTAGTTACAATCATGGAAACTTTGGCAGATTATGGAACGATGACAAAAGACCCGGATATATTAACTGAATATGTTAGGCAATCCTTAAGTAGATACATAACAAAAAGATTTATAAGCGGAAAAAAAGCCAAGTTCATAACTTTAAGTCAAGAATTAGAACAAATCATAATTGATTCTGTTAAGCAGACTGATTATGGTACATATATATCATTAGATCCTGCAATAACACAAGCTATTGCCAAAAGCTTAATGAAAGAGATACAGAAATTTATATCAATTGGAGAACAGCCAATGGTTCTTACCTCTCCTTCTGTGAGGATGTACTTTAAAAGAATTGCTGAAGGCATATCACCTGGTATTGTTGTTTTGTCATATAACGAAATTGATCCTTCGGTTGAGGTTCAATCTATTGGGATGGTGAATATATGATGAAAATAAAAAGGTATATAGGAGATAGTGTACAAGATGCTTATCAAAAAGTAAAAGTCGAATTAGGCAAAGACGCTGTTATTATAAATACAAGAAAAATTAGGAGAAAAGGGATTAAAGGTTTTTTTTCTAAACCGATTATAGAAGTAGTTGCTGCAGTCGATGATTATAAAGATATAAAAATTAATGATTTTAATTATGAATCAGATACTAGAAAATCACAAAAAAATGAAATAAATTATATTGCAGGGAAAAGATCATTCCAAGAAGAATTATCATTTTCCAACTATAAAAAACTAAGCGATATAGATATGGAATTTAATGAAATAAAATCAATGCTGAATAAAGTTTATAAAGTTATAAAAGCTGATGAAATAAATCTATCTGAGATATGTAGAGAATACATAAATAGACTGAGAAGCGAAGAAATTGATGAAAGGATAATAGAAAAGATTATTAATAAAATAGAAAAACTTACTGTAGATTTGCAAAATAATGAAAATTTTATTAGAGATTTTATATATAACTTATTGTCCGATTATATCACAATAGAAGATGAAGATTTAGATAATCCGAATAATAGAGTTATTGTTTTTGCTGGACCTACTGGTGTTGGAAAAACGACAACAATGGCAAAATTAGCTGCTTTATATTCTTTGAAATTAAATAAGAAAGTAGGTTTTATTACCTCTGATACATATAGGATTGCTGCTGTAGAACAATTAAAGACTTATAGCGACATAATTGGTATACCGTTAACAGTCATATATTCACCTCAAGAGTTTAAGAATGCTGTTGAGAATTATAGCGATAAAGATATTATAATGGTTGATACAGCAGGGAGAAGTCATAACGATAAATATCAATTGATGGAGTTAAAACATCTTCTTAATTCAGACACGAAAACTCAAGTATATTTGGTTATAAGTGCAGGGACAAAAATGAAAGATTGTTATGATATTTTGGAAAGTTATGGTTTTCTTGATGACTATAGACTATTATTTACTAAACTAGATGAAACTTCTACCCATGGTATAATAATAAACACCTCGTTTTATACGAAAAAACCTCTTTCTTACTTAACTTATGGACAAAACGTACCTGATGATATAGAAAAAGCAGATAAAAGCAAAATAATCAATTCTTTGTTAGGTGATAAGATATATGAAAGACCAAGCAGTTAAACTCAGGGAGCTTGTTAATAAACTAAATGACAGAAACTTAGGCTTTGATGATGAAAGTAAGGAAGATTTTACTTTCAGAGAAAAATATGAAGAATCTAGTAAAAATGCAAGGGTTATAACAATAACCAGCGGCAAAGGCGGTGTTGGAAAAACAAATATTACGATTAATCTTGCTATCAAACTTGCGCAACTTGGAATGAAAATTATCATAATTGATGCAGATTTAGGATTATCAAATGTAGATATTGTTTTAGGAAAACCAACTAAATATAATTTATCAGATGTTATTAATTATAGAAAAGATATAAATGACATATTAGAAGAAGGGCCATATGGAATTAAATTTATATCAGGTGGCTCAGGACTTCAAGATTTAGTAAAAATTAGTAAAGATAAATTAGCTCATCTGCTTGTTGAATTTGGAAAACTGGACAAGGAAGCGGATATTATTTTTATAGATACTGGAGCTGGGATATCTGATACTGTTATGAGTTTCATCTATGCAGCTAAAGAAGTAATAGTTGTAACAACCCCAGAACCTACGGCGATAACTGATGCATATGCATTGATTAAAAATATTGTCCAAAAAGATAAATCAAAAAATATAAGTATTATATTAAATAGAGTTGAAAATTCCGAAGAAGCACGAAATATACTGGAAAAGATATATCAGGTTTGTCTTAAGTTCTTAGGGATAGAAATTTGTAAATTAGGATTTATATATAATGATGCAAACATAAGCAAAGCAATAAAAAGACAAGAACCATTTATTATTGTTTATGAAAAATCAATAGCTGCATCGAATATAGACAAGATCGCAAAAACACTGGCTAGAATTAACAATACCGAAAATGAAAAAACGTATGGATTAAGGCTTTTTGTAACCAAATTAAAGTTGTTCTTCAATAGTTAGAGGAGTGTTAATAATATGGTTGCAATAAATCTACCTTTTAAAATAGGAGATAAAGTAAATGTTAGAGTTGCAAATAAACCAAGTAATAGTTCGTATGTTAGTCAAGTAACAGATATCTGTCAAGATGATATTATAGAGATTTCTTTTCCAATGCATAAAAACAAAACAATATATTTTATAAACGGTGAAAGATTAAAAGTTGTTGTAGGTAAAAAAGAAGCGGTGTATGAGGTTGAAACTGTCGTAATAGGAAAAAGATATGAGAATATACCTGTTATAAGGCTTAAAATCATATCAAAACCGTTGAAAATACAGAGAAGGAATTATTATAGATTAAAGATTGTTATACCTATTCATTATAGAACCATCGATTCTTCAAAGCAGAAAGATTCTGAAAGTAAAGAATACAAAGAAGGGGTTTTGCTGGATATTAGCGAAGGTGGCATCATGTTTTGCACAAAGGAAGATATTAAAGAAAATGATTTACTAGAAATAGTAATGGATATAAACAAAAATAAAAAAATGATTTTTATTGGTAATATTATCAGAAAACAACTTAATGAAGAAAAGACTGATTTATATGAGTATGGAGTGAAGTTTAATGAGCTTAGTAAACATGACAGAAATGCTTTAGCTAAATTTATATTTACTGAACAAAGAAAACTTTTGAAAAAGGGAATAAAATAATTGGTAATGGACCAAACATATTTTGGGGGTGTAATAAGTGGATATAAATCAATATCTGGAAATTTTCATTGAAGAAGCACATGAACATTTACAGAATTTAAATCAAAACCTTTTAAATTTGGAAAATAATCCTAATGATTTGCTTGTATTAAATGAAGTGTTCAGATCTGCTCATACCTTAAAAGGAATGGCAGGTACTATGGGGTTTGATACGATTCTAAATCTAACCCATGATATGGAAAATGTTCTTGATGCAGTTAGGAATGGAAAGATAAGTATAAATCCAGGAATATTGGATGTTTTATTTGAGTGCTTGGATTTTTTGGAAGAATCTATTAACTACATAGCAGAAAATGGAAAAGAAAGTAGTAATAATGCAGATATTTTGAAAAAGAAGCTGTTAAATATAATTAATACTGATAGTGTAGCAGATAACCAAAATAGCCAAAATCAAAGTGGAGAATCACTAAATGATTTTCAATTTAATCAATATGATGAGAATATATCAGAAAAAGCAATAAGCCAAGGAATGAAAGTATATAAGATAGAAGTTGTTTTGAATAAAGATTGTATGTTGAAATCTGCTAGAGCTTTTGTTGTATTTAAGAGTATTGAAAAATATGCAGAGATTTTTAAATCTTATCCAGCACCAGAAGATATTGAAGATGAAAGATTTGATAATAAATTTAGAATTGCAATAATAACATCTGAAAGTAAAGAAAGAATCAAAAAAGATATTGAATCAATATCAGAGATTGAAAATGTTATAATTGAGGAATATCACATATCTGATAAAGTTCAACCAATTTTATCTCAGGAAGTTGCAGTTGCGTTAGAATCCAAAGAAGAAAATGAAGAAATAGAAGAACATCATACTAAAAGAAAAGTAGGAAAAACTGTAAGAGTTGATATTAATAGATTAGATAATTTAATGAATCTTGTAAGTGAGCTGATTATTATTAAAACAAGATTGGAAGACATAGATTCTGATTCCAAGAGTCAGAATATGGCAGAGGCAGTTGAATATTTAGAGAGAATCACGACAAATTTGCATGACGCTGTTATGAAAGTACGTATGGTACCTATTGAAAGAGTATTTAACAGATTCCCGAGAATGGTAAGGGATTTATCAAGAGAATTAGGGAAAGATATACAACTTAATATAAGTGGTGAAGAAACTGAACTAGATAGAACTGTTATTGACGAAATTGGCGATCCGCTTATACATCTTATAAGGAACGCAATCGATCATGGAATAGAAAATAAGAATGAAAGAATAAAAAACAATAAAAATTCTGTTGGCAATATTTTCTTAAGAGCTTATCAAGATGGGAACAGTGTTGTAATCGAAGTTGAAGATGATGGTAAAGGTATTGATATTGAAAAGATAAAGAAAAAAGCTGTAGAGAACAATATTTTAAGTAAATCTGATGTAGAAGGATTAAGTGAAAAAGAAGCGATTGATTTACTATTTAGTCCTGGTTTCAGTACTGCAGATACGATTTCAGATATATCTGGAAGAGGCGTAGGATTAGATGTTGTCAAAACTAAGATTGAGTCACTAGGAGGTACAGTTGGAGTTGAAACTGTAACAAATAAAGGTAGCAAATTTATTATAAGATTACCTCTTACCTTAGCTATAATACAAGCGTTGCTTGTTGTAGTAGGAAATGAAAAATATGCTATTCCATTGAATTCAATTAAAGAAATAACATCAATTGAGAAAGATAGCATAAGAAATGTGCAAGGGCAAGAAGTAATTTTGTATAGAAATTCTGTCTTACCTATAATAAGATTAGCAGAAGTGTTAGATGTAGAAACATCAGTAGTAAAAGATGAAGAAGAGATAACTGTAGTAGTAGTTAAAAAAGGAAACAAAAACACAGGATTAATAGTTGATGGACTAATTGGACAACAAGAAATAGTGATTAAATCATTAGGAAAATATTTAGCTGGTATTAAAGATATTGCAGGAGCAACCATATTAGGAGATGGACAAGTTGCACTTATAATTGACACAAACACCATTGTTTGAGGGGGTAGGATAGGAAATGAGAACTATTGATATGAGTAAACAGTTTGTTGTATTTGAATTAGGTAAAGAAGATTATGGTATAGATATATTATCGGTAAAAACAATAGAAAAGATGACCAATATAACAAGGGTGCCCAAAACAGCATCTTATATTAAAGGAGTAATAAACTTAAGAGGAGAAATAGTCCCTATTATAGATTTACGTGAAAAATTAAATATTGAAAAAAAAGAATACAATGACAATACGAGAATAATAATCGTACATTTAAATGACATGGATGTGGGTCTTATAGTGGATTCAGCTACACAAGTGATAGAAATAGATAATGATATGATAGAAGAACCACCAGAATCATTGAATATAGGAGATCAAAATGTGATATACGGAATAGGGAAAATAAATGATAAGATAATCACAATATTAGACGTAGAGAAATTACTCACTGCTTAGCTAATATAGCGGAGGTGTGGTGATGGCAATAAGCATTAGTGATTTGAACAGTGAGCAAATCGATGTCTTAAAAGAGATTGGAAATATTGGAGCAGGAAATGCAATTACAGCTTTGTCAAAAATGGTTTCAAAAAGAATAGATATGAGAGTACCTGTAGTAAACATTGCTGAATTTAAAGAAGTAGCAGAAATTGCCGGAGGACCAGAGACATTAGTTTCTGGAATATATTTTAATGTAAGCGGTGATATAAATGGTTGCATTATGTTTTTAATAGATAGCAAATCATCAAGAACACTTGTTAATTGGTTAATGGGGAAAAAAGATACAAACGTAGATTTTGACGAAATAGAAATCTCAGCTTTAAAAGAAGTTGGCAATATATTAGCTAGTTCATACATATCATCGATATCCACTTTGACTGGTTTGAAGATTACTGTATCAGTACCATTTATAGCTATAGATATGGCAGGAGCAATTATGAGTGTCCCGGTAATATTATTTGGTCAAGTAGGAGATCACGTACTTTTAATAGAAACGGATTTTTTAGAAGGTACAAATCATGTTAAAGGTAATTTTTTTCTAATTCCTGATGAGAAATCTTTCGAAATTTTACTCAAAAGTTTGGGAGTTATTTGATATGGGAGAAATAGTAAAAGTCGGAATGGCAGATATGAGTTGTGTATATCCACCAAAAATTCTTGTTACTTTAGGACTAGGTTCTTGTGTTGGTGTTTGTTTGTATGATAGAGAAAATAAAATTTCTGGCATGGTACATATAATGCTGCCATATAGCCATCAAATAAAAAATAACAGTAACCTGGCAAAATTTGCTGATACGGGTATCAATAAACTTTTAGAAGATATGATTAAAATAGGAGCAATTAAATCCAGGATTGTAAGTAAAGTTGCTGGTGGTGCTCAAATGTTTAATTTCAATGATTCCAGTGATATAATGAGAATAGGTTCAAGAAATGTACAAGCAGTTAAGGAGACACTAAAGCTGCTTAATATTCCTTTAATAGCTGAAGACACAGGAGGAAGTTATGGAAGAACCATTGAGTTTTATTCTGAAACCGGAATGCTTTTAGTAAAAACTATAGGACATGGTTCAAAATGGATATAAAGAGGTAAAGTTTATGAACTTAATTGTTGTTTTGCCTATACTATTAGTTTTTGTTGGTTTGTTAATAAATACGATATTTGGGATATATTATGGAACAAAGTTTACATTTATTATGATAAAAAATATTATTCTTATTATCTCTTTGACAACCTGTGGTATTTTATTATCAAATATTCTACAGAAACGATATCAAGATTATAAGAAAAGCAAAAAACAAAGTATGATAAATAATAAATTTGAGGCTTATATTCCTTCTACTACAGAAGATGATCTCAAAAAATTGAACGATGAAGAAGATGAGTTTCGTTATATGAACCCCGCTGATCTATATAAAAAGAATTCATCTTTAAAATAATTAGTAAATAAGCTCCATTCTGGAGGTATAAAATGGATATAAACCACCTATGGGAAATGTATACAAAAAACAAAGATATGAAAACAAGAGAAAAGCTAATATTGCATTATTTATATTTAGTAAAGTACATAGCAGGTCGTCTTTTTGTCAACTGTAAAAATAATGTTATAGAGTATGAAGATTTGGTTAGTTATGGTATATTTGGACTTATAGATGCTATTGATAAATTTGAGTATAACAGAGGAATAAAGTTTGAAACCTATGCTCACTTAAGAATTAGAGGCGCAATAATTGATTATTTAAGGGAAACTGATTGGATACCTCGTTCTGTAAGACAAAAAGCAAAAGAGATTGAAAAAGCATATATGGAGCTTGAAATTGAAAAAGGGGGTAATGCTACAGATAAAGATGTAGCTGACAAATTAGGTATTTCTGAAGATGAATTGCAAAAAAGATTACAAAGTCTAACTTCATACTCCATAATATCTCTTGATGAGTATCTAGAACACAATAAAGAAGCAAATATAGATATACATAATGTCAATAGTAATCCGGTTTATGCAATTGAAACTATAGAATTCAAAGAAGGTCTAGCGCGTGCTATAGAATTATTGCCGGAAAAAGAAAAGAAAGTAATTACTCTATATTACTTTGAGGAGCTAACATATAAAGAGATTGGCTCTATTCTTCAAATATCTGAATCCCGAGTTTCTCAACTTCATACAAAAGCTATATTAAGATTAAAAGCAAAGCTTGAATTAATGTTCTTTAAATCATAATAGATAGACTTGTTTAATTAATTCTCCTGCATATTTAAATAAATATATCAACCCATTTATATTCTTGTGGTAATAGTTTATTTTATAAATGGTAATTTCCTTTATTATCATTGTTTATATGGGAGTTGAAAATATGAATAGCAACACAATAACCCTTCAAGGAAAAGATTTAGAAAAGCTTATTATGGAAGCTGAAAAATATTTTAACACAACAAGAGATAATATTAACATTGAAGTAATAGAAGAAAAAAAGACCCTCTTTAGCAAATATTATAAAATTAACGCAGCAATTAAATTTGTTCCCGAATTAGACAAGATGGAGAAATTATTAAACAGTCTGGAAGGTGATTTGAAAGTTTCTGAAAAAAGCAGAGTAAATATTGTTCAAGATGAAAACGAAAGAGAAGTAGAAAAAGTTGATTCTAAATATGAGATTACAGTTGATAAAGAGGGTATGGAAGCATATCTAACTGTCTATCCACCAATTAGCGGGGGTAAAGAGATTAATAAAGAAGATATATTAGCAGCCTTAGAAGAGAAAAAAATCAAGAGTGGAATACTTTATGAAGATATTGATAAGATTGTAGATGAAAAGAAATATAATATTAGAATATTGATCGCAAAAGGAAAACCTGCTGTACACGGTAAGGATGCAAGAGTTGAATATAATATCAATATAGTTAAAGAAAAGAAAATACGCATTACAGAAGATGGGAAAGTTGATTATAAAGATTTATCATTAATAAATAATGTTGATGAGGGAGAGTTATTAGCTACCATTATTCCTGCCACAGAGGGTGTGAATGGGGAAGATATTTACGGTAACGTTATCAAGGCTAAAGATGGCAAAAAAATTGCTATCCCAAAAGGAAGAAATGTCATAGTTAGTGAAGATGGTCTTAAACTAATATCTGCGATAAAGGGAGAAGTAAAGATTATCGATAATAAAATCAATGTATTTCCGGTTCATACTATTGAAGGTAATGTTGATAACTCTACTGGAAATATTAAGTTTTTAGGTAAGGTAGTTGTGAAGGGGAATGTATTAACAGGATTTACAATAGAGGCTGATGAAGATGTTGAAGTCTATGGAGTAGTTGAAGGAGCACGTATTATTTCTAAAGGAAATATTATACTGCACAGAGGTATACAGGGAGTTAATAAGGGAGAATTGACATGTGAAGGAGATTTGATAGCAAAATTTATAGAAAATAGCAAAGTATATGCTAAAGGTAATATTCAATCTGAGGCCATAATGCATAGCATTGTTTATTGTGGTAAAAAACTAGAAGTTTTGGGAAAGAAAGGTCTTATAGTTGGAGGGGAAATTAAAGCATCAGATGAAATAAAAGCAAAGACAATTGGGTCACCTATGGCAACAATTACGGCTGTAGAAGTCGGAATAAATCCAGATATCCGCAAAAAGTATGATGAATTGCTTAAAGAGAAAAATAGGTATAATGAAAACTTAGAAAAATTATCTAAAGCAGTTGATTTGTTAACAAAATTTAATCAAAAGGGAGAACTTACTGAAGATAAGAAAGAATTACTAAATAGATCTATTGTATTAAAATTACAAACTCAAAAAGCTTTAGAAGACATAACAAATGAAATAGAAGAAATAGCAGCATATATAGAAGATATATCAAATGGAAAAATAAAAGTTGAAAATGTGGTATATCCAGGTACTAGAATTACAATTGGTACTAATTGTATGTATATAAGAGACCAAATTCAGTATGCGACTTTTTACAGGGTTTCTGGTGAAATAAAAGTAGGCTCCTATGAGCCATAAGGTGGTAATATTATGTCTATAAGATCTGTAGATTTTCAAGTACTTATACCTAAAGCACCTGAGGTTCAAAAAATTAAGCATATGGAAATGGAAAATTATAAGATTAATCAGCAAATTAATATCACCCAAGATTCAATAAAAAAATCTCAGGATTTAAAACGTATTAATAAATCAGATAAGACTTATAGTGTTGTAATAAATAGAGATGAAGAAAAGAAGAAAAAAAGAGATAAATATGATAAAGAAGATAAGAATAATAGAAAAAACGATAAAAAAGAAAAAAATGAAAGAAACAACTATTATTATGCAGGTTCAAAAATTGACATAAAAATATGATGATGGTGTTGGTTATGGTGAATTACATTAATTATATTTTAACAATTATAGGAGTATTCTTTATTATACTTTCCCTTTTTTTGATTATTTCAGAAAAAATAAAAGGGAATAACATTTATTATAATTTACAAGTAAAAGAAAAAGAGTTACGTAAAGCAATTGATGAAGCACAAGATATGATAAATGAATTAGTTTATACTTCAGAAATTATTGTTGATGAAATTGAAAATTATATTTCTAGTAAGAAGCAATTTATAAATAATGAGGATTTCAGCGATATAAAGAAAATTAGTAATGCAGAAGTAAAATCAGGCGAAATAAAAAATGAAAAAATTATAGATGATTGCATAGACGAGAATAAAAAAATAGGAGAAAGTTTTAAAAACAAAATTCTAGAAAGAAGAGAATCAAAATATGAGGAAGTCCATAAGTTATTAAACCAAGGTTTGAGTATTGATGAGATTGCCAAAAAGCTTAAAATGGGAAAAGGTGAAGTGAAGTTGATAATAACATTAGACAGAGGGATTAGTAATAATGAAAACATATGATATAAAAAGCATAATGTTGGGCATTGGATTAGGATTAGTAATAGCATCAATTTTAAATATAAATATTTATGGTAATTTTGGTAATAGTATAAGTGACGATGTTTTAAAGACAGAAGCAACTAAAAGAGGTTTTATCATATATAATCCGGAAGATATTATAAATAAAAAAACAATTGATAGCAACAACGGTGACAATAAATCAAAAACAAATAATTATGAAAACAACGATGAAATCAAGATTCAAATAATGAAAGGATATGATGCTTTAGAAACTGCAAAGGTTTTGTTTAACAACGGACTAATTAAAGATATTCCAGAGTTTGTACATAGGCTTGAAGAAAAAAATAAAGATAAAAAAATTCAATATGGAACGTATATTATTAAAAATGGAACGAGTTATGATGACATAATAGAAATAATAACTATACCATAAAAATTTGATATTTTATTGAATAAAATACTAATCAATGGTAAGCATATAAATAAAATTTAAAATATTTTTATTGCCAACAAAGTACATATATGCTATACTACAAAATGTGAAAAAACACACATAGCTTGATTAGCTGAATGGTGCAGAAATGCTTTCAGCTAAGAGGATAGCTATGGCGGAATAACCATAGGAGGTGAAATAAATGTCAGTAATTTCGATGAAGCAATTGCTAGAAGCTGGTGTCCATTTTGGTCATCAAACTAGAAGATGGAATCCTAAAATGGCTGAATACATCTTTACTGAAAGGAATGGCATTTACATCATAGACCTTCAGAAAACTGTAACAAAAGTTGAAGAAGCCTATGAGTTTGTAAAACAAGTTGCCGCTTCAGGAAAGAGTATTCTTTTCGTTGGTACAAAGAAACAGGCTCAAGAATCCATTGAATCCGAAGCAGTAAGATGCAACATGTTCTATGTTAACCAAAGATGGTTAGGAGGAATGTTAACTAACTTCAAAACCATCAAGAAAAGAATAGAAAGATTACGAGAACTTGAACAGATGGAGAACGATGGTACTTTCGAAGTTTTACCCAAGAAAGAAGTTATAAAGCTTAAAGCAGAAAAACAGAAACTAGAGAAAAATTTAAGTGGCATTAAAAATATGGATGAACTACCAGGAGCCCTGTTCGTTGTTGATCCAAGAAAAGAAAAAATAGCCATTCAGGAAGCCCATAAATTAGGAATTCCGGTTGTTGCAATTGTTGATACAAACTGCGACCCAGAAGAGGTAGATTATCCAATACCAGGTAACGATGATGCAATTAGGGCAGTTAAGCTTTTAACTTCTAAGATTGCTGATGCAGTAATAGAAGCAAAACAAGGTGAACAATTAGCAGAATAGCGATATGTGGTAAGGGTCGGAGTAGTAATTCATAATTCCTCCATCCCCTTACCTTTAATAATGTTGGGAGGAGATTAATATGGTTAATGCTTCAACTGTCAAAGAACTTAGGGAAATAACCGGAGCAGGCATGATGGATTGCAAAAAAGCTTTAGTAGAAGCTAATGGAGATTTGGAAAAAGCAATTGAAATATTAAGAGAAAAGGGTTTAGCAGCTGCAGCGAAGAAAGCTGGTAGAATAGCTGCTGAAGGTATTATCGGTACATATGTAAATGATAATAGAAAAGCTGGAGCAATAGTAGAAGTTAACTGTGAAACAGATTTCGTTGCAAAGAACCAAGAATTTGTAGACTTTGTCAATTCTATAGCAAAACTCATTGTTGAGAAAGAGCTTAACGATTTAGAAGAACTAAACGAAACAGATTTTGGTGGATTGAAAGTTAAAGAAGCTCTTAGCACATTGATAGCAAAAATAGGAGAAAACATGGCTATAAGAAGATTTGAAAGATTTAATGCAGAAGACGGTGTCATTGTATCTTACATTCATGGCGGCGGAAGAATCGGTACATTGGTTCAGTTAGAAAGTTCCGTTGTCAATGATACCCTTATTGAATTAGGAAAAGATATAGCAATGCAAGTTGCAGCAATGAATCCGTTATATATAAATACTTCAGATGTTCCAAATGATTTTATTGAAAAAGAAAAAGAGATATTGAGAGCACAAGCTATTAACGAGGGTAAAAAGCCTGAAATTGTAGATAGAGTAATAGAAGGCAGGCTTAAAAAACGTCTTGAGGAAATTTGCTTAATGGATCAATT
>DUSG01000253.1 GCA_012842725.1 Clostridiales bacterium | reverse complement strand
TTTTCGATTTCAATTTTTTGATGATTGTTAATTTCTGTAAGTTCTTGAATGCTTTTAAGACTTGCTTCATATTTTCTGTTAAGATTATTCAGAGCATATGCGGAAAATGATGAATAAATTATAAGTGTTGCCAACAATCCTGCTACAACTTTTAAACCCCAAGTTGGTATCCTGACGGATTTAATTGAAGACTCACTTTCAGGTATGTACATAAAAGTAATGTGATTATTCTTTTTGCTTCTGTAAGCCTTCTTCAAGAATATCACCCTTTTCGGTAACAAAAAATATTTTTGTAACACAATTGTAACATAAATATATTTTAACTAAAGTGCATAGCTTGTACAAGACAAAAAATGTAAACTTGGAATAAAAATTTCCTTCAAAAAAAGACAAATATAATATTTGGATATGAAATTAGAATATAAAAAATGAATATTTAAATTTGATTTGTTTAATAAATAATGTTAGATATCAATAATCAGTGACTTAAGGAGGTTTAAATATGAAAAAATTAAAAGTAGGTATAGAATCTAATCTTAGCAATGTAAAGAAATATCTTGAAGAAAATAATATAAATGTGAAGGAATTTGACAGCAAAAAAATGGGTTCTTCATGGACTATGAACAGATATGATGCAGTAGTGGTTTCGGGTTCTGATATAAATATCATGGGGATTCAGGATGCGGTAGGAAAAGCAAAAATCATAGACGCATCGGGTATGACGCCTGAAGAAATATATAATGAAATAATAAACATTCAGAAGTAGCAATAATGAAAAAAATATATTAAAATAAAGTATGTATAAGGAATTAACCTTTAACATGCTTTATTTTTATTTATTACCTTATTTTAGAGAGGTTGAATCTATGATTAACATGGCAATTCTGGTTGAAATTTTATTTTGGATAGGTATTATTCTTGCCTTGATAGGTGGCCTTATGATTGTAGTGTCTTATCATGCATTTAAAAGGAAGGTTATGAAAACTCCCATATATGAAGAAGTAGAATCAGAATCCAAAAAAGGGGTTCCATGGGGGTATATTTTATTAGTATCAGGAATTATCATATTTTTTATATCATATTACCTTTCCATAAGGTGAAATAAAGTTAAAGGTTGGATTTATATGAGAACATTTATCGGTATTGATTTTGATTTTAAAATAAAGGACAGAATTTGCAGTCTACAATTCATAGTCAGGGAAAATTCCAAAAAAGGCAGATTTAAATATATAGATAATTTTCATTTGACCCTAAAGTTTTTAGGAGAAATAAACATAGAAGAAATACCTATAATAAATCAGGTATTGGAAAATTCAGCACAAAAAGTAGGCCCTTTTCAGTTAAAAGTAAACAAATTGGGGTTTTTTGGCGGCGAAAGCATTATCAGAACTTTATGGTTGGGACTTGATGGTGATTTGGAATCTTTAATTAACCTATATGAAGAAATAGAAGACGGTTTGGGAAGCTTTGGATATAAAAAGGAGAAAAGGCCTTATACCCCTCATATAACCATAGCCCAAGATTTACTGCTGAATATAGATTTCAAACAGTTGGAAAGGCTTATTGATTTGAGCACTATACCTGTCATAGATGTGAATGAGGTTTCCCTGATAAAGAGTGAGCAGATTAAAGGGAAAAGAGTGTATACTCCTATATCCACCTATAGACTTATGGGTAAAAAAGAAATAAATAGAACTAAAGCCAAAAAAGGCTTTTAAAAATAAGTATTAAATCTTATGTCAAAGGAGAAGTGATTTCATGGGACATTTATATATCGATGGGGAGCATTTGACCATTGAAGATGTGGTAAATGTAGCAAGAAATGGTTACTTGGTGGAATTATCAGAAGAAGCTGTAGCAAAGATAAAAAAATCCAGAGATTATGTAGATAACCTGGTGGAAAAAGAGGCCATAGTATATGGCATTACAACAGGTTTTGGAAAATTCAGCGATACTTTTATTTCTAAAGAAGATACAAGAGCTCTCCAAAAAAACCTTATTGTCAGTCATGCTTGCTCCATGGGCGAACCTTTGCCCGAAGAAACAGTGAGAGGGGTAATGCTTCTTCGTGCCAATGCATTGGCCAAAGGATATTCAGGTATAAGGCTTGAAACTGTTAATACCCTTTTGGAAATGCTGAACAAAGGAGTACATCCTGTAATACCTGAAAAAGGTTCTTTGGGAGCCAGCGGTGATTTGGCACCTCTTTCTAATATGGTTCTTGTGATGCTTGGCGAAGGAGAAGCCATATATAGGGGACAGAGAATGAGCGGAAAGGAAGCTATGGATAAAGCAGGAATTAAAACCGTAGAACTGACTTCAAAAGAAGGTTTGGCTTTGATAAACGGAACACCGGTTATGACTTCAATTGGGGCTTTGGCAGTTTACGACGCATTGAATTTGATGAAAACTGCAGATATAATTGGAGCCATGACTTTAGAAGCACTTAAAGGTATAACGGATGCTTTTGACGAGAAAGTGCATAAAGCGAGAGGACAAAGAGGACAAATGGTAACAGCAAGAAATATACTGAGGATTACAGAAGGAAGCAGCTTAACTACACGACAAGGGGAATTAAGAGTACAAGATGCCTATACATTAAGATGCATCCCTCAGATACACGGTGCCAGCAGAGATGCTATAAACTATGTAAAAGAAATTATATCCATAGAGCTTAATGCAGCTACTGACAATCCTCTGATTTTCCCTGATGATGATGTAGTTATCTCAGGAGGCAATTTCCACGGTCAACCTATAGCTTTAGCCATGGATTTTTTAGGTATTGCAGTATCTGAGTTAGCCAATGTATCTGAGAGAAGAATAGAGAGACTGGTTAATCCTCAGCTTAATGATTTACCTGCATTCTTGACCAAGAGAGGCGGGTTGAATTCTGGATTCATGATAACTCAATATGCAGCAGCTTCCATGGTTTCAGAAAATAAAGTATTGGCACATCCTGCAAGCGTGGATTCTATACCTTCATCTGCAAATCAGGAGGATCATGTGAGCATGGGAACTACTGCTGCAAGAAAAGCAAGAGCAATACTTGACAATGCACAAAAAGTGCTTGCCATAGAGGCTTTTGCAGCATCTCAGGCTATAAGCTTCAGAGGAGAAGTTACATTAGGAAAAGGAACAAGAGAGGTATATAAAGAAATAAGAAAACATATCCCACCTGTAGAAGAAGACCGAATAATGTACACTGATATGGATAAGTTGGATAAAATGGTTAAGTCGGGAGTGTTTGTAAAAGTAGTAGAGGACGCAATAGGTCAATTAGAATAATAAAAAATATAATGGATAGGATGATTAAATGATTACAAAAGAGGATATAGAAAGAATTAATTTTCTGGCAAGAAAGTCAAAAGAAGCTGGTTTGACTGAAGAAGAAAAAGAAGAACAGCAAAAACTCCGCAGAAAATATATAGATTGGATTAAATATCAGGTCAAAACGCAGCTCGACTCTATTAAAATAGTTGATGAAAACCATGTTCATAACCATGGATATGGTTGTGACAATCATAAACATGGTTCTGATTGTGACTGCCATAAACATTGAAAAAATTGTAATAATCGGATATATTTTAAATAATAGAATGTGGAGGTGAGATGATGGCCGAACTTCAATTTGTAGTCTTCAGACTTGGCAAAGAGGAATACGGTGTAAATATAATGCAGGTGAAAGAGATAGTTACTTATAAAGAACCTACAAAAGTTCCCAACACTCCTGATTTTATAGAGGGAATCATAAATCTCCGAGGCCAGATAATACCAATAGTCAGTTTAAAAAAGAGATTCAATATTTCGGGAGAATCGATTAACGACGAAACCAGGATAATCGTAATGAATTTAGATTCCAAGCAGGTAGGCTTTATAGTGGATGCTGCGTCGGAAGTTAGAACAATCAGCGAAGAAGATATAGAAAATGCACCGGATATCGTTGCCGGAATAGAAAGAAAGTATATAACCGGAATTGGAAAGATAGGCGAAAAGATATTGATACTTCTTGATTTGGACAAGCTTTTCAGTAAGGAAGAGAAAGAATCATTAGAAGCAGTGTAATATTTACTGACTTTAAAGCAATGCGGCTTTTGCCGTATTGCTTTATTTATTAGCAATAAATTGATTAAATTATATAATTATGTAGATAAAAATTTTTAAGTGGGGAGCAATATGTGCCAAAATTTATGAAAACATGGTTGTATAATTATATCATCAAGGTTATGGGTGGGGTGAGATATTGAAAAAAAATATAATATATTTTCTTTTACTTGCATTACTGATGACAAGCTTTATCTCTTTCGGGGATTCTACTGATATAAGGCATATATGCGAAGAACTCCTTGTAAAAAGGGCCGAAGCTTGGAATAATATATTTATTGAAGGATATTCTTATAGCAATTTTCATAGCGATATGAGTAAAATTGCTGCAGGGGAGCTTTTAAAGGAAGATTTAGATACTTTTATTTATTTTAAGCAAAATCCAACGAGTTTTGAGAGAGTAATATCAGTGAAGTTTACTGATAAAGAAATCAAGAGGGAAAAGGATAAAGTTTTTATAACGGGCAAAGTGATATGGGAGCTAGAAGGAGAATCTGGTGTAGAAACGGTAGAAAATGACTATAGCATAGAACTGGAAAAATATAATCAAAATTGGTATATTACAAAGTTTGAACCGGTTGAATAGCGGCGAATGCCGCTTTTTTAGTTCGTAAGCACTAGTCAAAATAGTAAAAAATTATCGTTCAAGCGACATATTCCTGCTAAATACTTACAAGTTTTTTATAAAAATAGTATAATATATTAAAATATTATGATATATTTTTTCGAAAAAGCTCTTCAAAAGGAGATGATATTATAGATAGATTAACAAAGATAATCCAACAGACAATAGAAGCCATAGAAAACAGCCAGAAACAAATATTTGAAATAGTAGAAGAATCAAGAGCCCAATATAAAATCATAGAAGAAGAGCTTCAAAAAGTGAAAAAAAAGACAGATGAAATAATAAGAGAAGTAGATAAGCTGACCAAACTTGAAAAAGACATAAGATACAGGCTTATGATAGTCAATAAAAACTTTAGGGAGCATAGCGAAGAAGAGATAAAAGAAGTATATGAAAAAGCTAAGGAATTGCAGCTTCAGCTTATGATTAAGAAGAATGAAGAACAGATTTTAATAGAAAAACGAAATGAATTGGAGTTAAGGCTTAAGGCAGCCAGGGAGACTCTAAAAAAAGCGGAAAAATTAATGTCACAGATGGCAGTGATATTGGGATACTTATGTGGAGATTTAAGAAATATACATCTACAACTTGAAGATATTAAAGAAAAGAAGCATCTTGGCATAAAAGTTATACAAGCTCAGGAAGAAGAAAGATATAGGTTATCCAGAGAAATTCATGATGGACCTGCACAAATATTAGCAAATTTAGTATTAAAATCTGAGTTGTGTGAAAAGCTTATAGATATTGATACCGAGAAGGCTAAGAAAGAATTAAAAGCCCTAAGGGAAGTTATGCGTTCCAGTCTGCAGGATGTAAGAAAAATTATATACGATTTAAGGCCAATGTCTTTAGATGATTTAGGATTAATTCCTACTGTTGAAAGACTAATAGCACAATATAACGAGACATCAGACACATTTGTGGAATTCAAGTTCTTTGGAGAGAAAGTAAAACTGCTTCCGATAGTAGAAGTGGCTATATTTAGAATCATACAGGAAGCATTGAATAATATCAAAAAGCATTCAAAGGCAACAAATGCATTGGTTAAGATTGAGTTTTCCGATAATAATATAAATCTGGTGATACGAGACAACGGAATAGGCTTTTCAAAAGAGTCTTTAAGAAAAGCTGATGAAGATCGCGGTTATGGGCTTATGAGTATGGAGGAACGAGTGACTTTGCTCAATGGGAAGTTTGAAATCAATTCTTCACCTGGAAATGGTACAAAAATAACAGCTACTATACCTATAGATATATAAGGAGGATTTATATGAATAAAATTAAAATTTTAATTGCTGATGACCATTCTCTAGTGAGGGAGGGAATCAAACAGCTTCTTGAACTTGAAGAAGATTTTCAAGTTGTAGGACAAGCATCCAATGGAATTGAGACTTTAGAAAAGATCAGGGAATTACATCCGGATGTACTTTTGCTGGATATAAACATGCCTGTATTAGGAGGTATACCTACTTTAAAGCGAATAAAGGAAGAAAAACTTAATGTTAAGACAGTAATACTCACAATACATGAAGGAAGAGAATACTTAATGGAAACTCTAGAATTGGGTGCTCTGG
Organism: Clostridiales bacterium; assembly: GCA_012842725.1. GTDB lineage: Bacteria > Bacillota > Clostridia > Lutisporales > Lutisporaceae > Lutispora. The sequence continues at coordinate 2,404 of DUSG01000253.1, read as the reverse complement.
GATATGTATTGAAGGACTCTGATTCAGCTTCATTATCAAAAGCTATAAGAGATGCTTATGCTGGTATATCATACATACAACCAAAACTTGCTGCGGAGCTGGTAAGAGAATTCAATAGTTCAAAACCATATAAGGCTACCGGTGAGGCTGAGTTAACCAAGAGGGAATATGAAGTTTTATGTCTTATAGCTGACGGAATGAATAATAAAGATATAGCGGACAAGTTGTTTATAAGTGAAAAAACCGTAAAGAATCATGTATCCAGCATATTTAGAAAGATAAACGTAAATGATAGAACTAAAGCTGCCATATATGCATATAAGAATAATATTAAAATGTGATGGTAAAGTTCTGTAACACAATTGTAATATTTAACTTTAAATAAACATATTGCCAAAGAATATTTTGGATGATATAGTAATATTGTGTCAATAATGATTGATTTACTAATTTGGAAGGAGGTAGGAAAAATGACAAAAACAAGATTATGTACTATAGCTGCTCAATACAAGTTCATATTCCTGCCTGCGACTGGAGTGAGTCCTCTATAAAAACTCTGTTATTATATCTATTATATTGTGTTATTATAAGTCATGTTCTGTTATTATGGATTTAAGTCGCAGGCTAAATAGTCTGTGACTTTAATTATTTATTATTTATAATTGCATATGATAATTAAGGTCATGGATATCCATGACCTTTTTTTGTCAAAAAAATGAGAGGGGGTTGACATTAATGATTAAGATGTCATGTAAGAGGGAATTACCGAACTAATGATTTTGATAATTGTTAAAACGTAGAAAATTCATAAGGAAAAGGGGTTATATCATGAGTTTTGTAAGCGATTTAAAAATTACTCTTTTAAAAGAAAACGATAGAAATATGATTAGAAATTTGCCAATTTCAAAAGAAAGAGATAATTGGCTATCCATATATGAAAATATTGAGAGAATTGACAATGACAAAAAGCAAAGCAGTATGGATTTGGATATTCAACTTTTACTGAGGTCTATTGTATAAAAAAATACAGCGGTAGCAATACCGCTGTATTATACTATCATATTAATTATAAATAATAGTTTATAAGACTATGTTATTCATGCTCAATATGATAAACTAAAATTAGGATTTGCAAAATGAGGTGCGTTCTATGAACAGGCAGAGGCTTAATACTCTTTTGACAAAAAACGAATCCATTAAGTTGGATTTTAAGGAAAGGCTTTCATTAAAAACCGAATGGGAGAAAAAAGAATTGGCGAAAGACGTATCTGCCATTGCAAATTCAAAAGGCGGTAGGGGCTACATCATATTTGGCATCGAAGATAAAACAAAAAAGGTAGTAGGTATAGAACCGGTAGAATATCAGGAAGAACAAATACAGCAGATAATAAGTCAAAGGTGTGATCCGCCAGTTACAATAAAATTCGATACAGTGGATTATGATGGCAAAACAGTGGGTGTGCTCACTATATATAAAAGCAGTCAAAAGCCTCATCAAATACTGCAAAGCGGTTCTTTTTACTTACGGAGAGGTTCTACCACAGATATAGCAAGAAGAGAAGAGATTGCAAGTATGCTCCAGGATTCAGGGCTATTACAGTATGAAACCATACCACTGTATAATATTGGAGTTGACCAGCTTAATACCGGTATCATAGTGAAATATCTGGAGAAATCAGGCTTAAAGGTTGAGTATGAAAGATTTGAGAGTCTTTATCCTTTGTTGGAGGGTTTGGGAATACTATCAAGAGAAGAAGATAGCGGGAAATATTGTCCTACAATAGGAGGTCTTCTTGTATTTGGTTATAGACCTCAACTATTTCTCACTCATACAGGAATCAAGGTCATAAATGGAAAAGATAATAATAAACAGTACTTTTATGGCGATATAACATCTATGCTGGATGAGATAGAAGAGTATTTCAAAAACCTTATAACTCATCCGGAGTATCCTCTGGCAGAACTGTCTGAAGCTATAGCCAATGCTGCTGTTCACAGAGACTATTTCAGTTATGGAAGGGAAATTGTTATATATATTTCAAGTGATTATATAGAAATCAGCAATCCGGGAGCGCTGTATCATAGATATGATATATATGAATTGTTAAATGAGAATAATCCTTATAGAAGAAATAACTGGCTCTATCATAGATTGCTGGTATTAGATGAGAAAAAGAGATTTCTGAAAACCGGATCAAGTCTCAAAAGAATAAAGAATTCATTTTCAAGGTTTGGAAAAGTTAAATTCATAAGCAACGAAGAAAGAAACTTGTTTAAAGTGATACTTCCAGGAGGTTTTAAAACCATATGTTGAAGTAAACCAATCGGTAATTAGGTGGTGAATTGTGATGAACAGAAAAGTTGTACCTTTCGAAAGAGGAGCAGATTTTTATTTTGGTCTTAG
>DUSG01000252.1 GCA_012842725.1 Clostridiales bacterium | reverse complement strand
GGTGATGTAAGCATCCCAGCCCTGGTTGTTGCTCCTATTAAGGTAAAATTTGGTATATCCAGCCTTATAGATCTTGCACTAGGCCCTTTACCAATAACAATATCTATCGCATAATCTTCCATAGCCGGGTACAATATTTCTTCAACACTTCTGTTTAATCTATGGACTTCATCGATAAAAAGTACATCATTATTATTTAGATTTGTCAGTATTGCCGCTAAATCTCCAGATTTTTCAATAGCGGGCCCGGAAGTTATTCTAATACATGAACCTAACTCATTTGCAATTATATGTGCAAGAGTAGTTTTCCCTAGCCCTGGAGGCCCATACAATAAAACATGATCTAGCGGTTCATTTCTTTTCTTTGCAGCTTCTATAAAAATGCTCAGTTTTTCCTTAGCGTTGATTTGACCTATATAGTCATCAAGATTCTTAGGTCTTAAATTTATTTCATTATCAACATCTTCATTTAATATATTTGCTGTTATTAATCTATCGTTCATATTAACCCCCTTCTATACTCTTGACAGCTGCTTCAATGCTTCTTTAATCAAATCATTTAATGATTTCTCCTTATTTTCAATCATTGAAAAAGCATTTGCTGCTTCGCTATAGCTGTAACCTAGAGACATCAAAGCTTCAATTACTTCAGACATATTATTTAAAGTCGTATTGTCACCATTGGGTAAATCTAAATCTAAGTTGATTTTATCCCTAAGTTCCAATATGATTCTTTCGGCAGTTTTTTCACCAATACCCGGAACTTGTTTTAGAGATTTAGTATCTTTAGTCCCAATAGCTAACAATAAATCATTTGGTTTAAAACATGATAACAATGATAAAGCAGCCTTAGGACCAACGCTTTTCACTGAAATAAGAAGCTTAAACAATTTTAACTCCGCTTTGTTCGAAAAACCATAAAGAATAAATTCATCCTCTTTTACTTGAAGATGAGTATATATTTTTGCCTTATTTTGAATCATGACGTCCGAAATTGTATTTGCTGAAACATAAACTTTATAACCAATTCCACCAATTTCTACTATTATATAATCTTCTCCTTTTTCAGTAACTATACCATTTAAATAATCAAACATTATCATGCTCCTTTATAATCGAAATAGATTTGAAAATTTTGAAGAATTACCATGGCAAATAGCCACAGCTAATGCATCAGCAACATCATCCGGTTTCGGTTCTTGATCAAGTACTAAAAGCAGCTTAATCATTTTCTGCATTTGTTTCTTGTCTGCTCTTCCATAACCTACTATAGCTTGTTTGACCTGTAATGGAGTGTATTCATAAATTGGTACCTTATGATTAGAAGCAGCAAGTATAGCAACACCTCTGGCATGTCCAACTGTAAGAGCAGTTTTTATATTCTTATTAAAAAATAATTCTTCAATAGCAAATGCATCAGGGTTATACTCTTTCAATAAAGCATTTAACCCATCATATATACAGCTTAACCTTTCAGGCATAGAAACGTTTGGCTGAGTATAAATAGCCCCGCTTTGTAATAAGGTAAATTTGTTTCCGTTCATTTCAATCAAACCATATCCTAAAATAGCTAAACCTGGATCAACACCCATAATTATCAATTATAACACATCCATTACAAACATATATTCGTTATGAATACTATACCGTTTTTGACAAAAAAAATAAAGCAGTTCTTTAAAGAACTGCAAAGAAAGACTTTATTCTAAAGAGTTTTTTAAGCAAGAATCTGAGCCTTTTTACAAAGATTCAAAATTTAATTACTAAAGCCTTCTAATTTTTGTTCCAGATCTTCTAATGTATCTGAAACAATTCCGCTTTCCAATATTGCCTGATCTTCAGGAGTTAGGGTATGAACGCTAATATCTGTCTTCTCTTTCAAAACTCTCTCTCCATCTTCATTATAAGTATAAATAGCTATATACTGCCCTTCTAAGCTTATAATGTAATGGTTGGGACAATATGTATTAATTTCTCTTATCAGAGTAATGTATTTGTCTTCTATATCTACTAAATTCCATCCAACATTCTTCTCCATAAACTCTTCTTTGCTAAGCCCTGAAAAAACCAAAGGTAAATTTGTATCCCTCTCTATCCTATGGTTACATATTGTGAATAATGTTATATATTTTATCTTATAACTCTCATCAAGAATTATGCTGTTGTCTTCAAAAGTCTGCTTTTCACTTATTTCATTACTAACATTTACATTAGTAATATTCTTTAGGCTATCCGGTATTTTTAAACTCTCGTTTATTTTATTAAAACTGTTAGTATCTTCTTCTAAAGCACTATTGATATAATATCCTATAGAAAATGCTGTTAAGAAAAGAAGTCCCACCACAAATACTACAAGTTTTCTTTTTCCTCTTCTCTTTTCTTCAAACATAAAAATTCCCTCCATACTCTTATGGAGGTTATTATTGCCATAATTCTAAAATTTATACATTGAGAACAATTTTTTATTCTTCGTCTGGAAGCTCTGCATTATGATAAACATCTTGAACATC
>DUSG01000251.1 GCA_012842725.1 Clostridiales bacterium | reverse complement strand
TTTTTTGGACGTTTCGCTTATATACATGATTTTCCCTTGACAATCAATTATTCCAATAACATCAGTGAAATCTTCCACCAAAACCTTAAACCTTTTACTCAGTTCTTCGATTTGCTTATGCTTATACTTCAATTTATCTTCCAATTGTTCATACCGGCTAGCATTTAGATTAATGTCATTCTCAGAATTAGCAAAGCTTTGTGTGTCAATACAATCCATATTCAATTTGTCCCCCTTAAACGAATGCTTTTCTATAATCATTAAATATGATCACAATATCCCCAGATGCTTCTATCACCCCTTTCCAAAAAATAAAAAATAATCTAATTGGCAGCCTGACAATCATAGCACATAAGTGCCTTAGACTCACGGCTTTGCGTCCTTACCTTTCGGTAAGTTTGCCTTTTTCAACTAAACTATTTTTTTATAAGTAGATAAATAGTTATAAAATAAGTTTAATATTTGAATAATATTTAATGTTATACAAATAAAACTATAACATATTTTTACTATAAATAAAAGTTTTTTTACTCTTTTTTATATATATCAAAAAATTTTAAGCCACCGAGAACCGTCCCCGGTGGCTCACAGTACCTATGGCTAAGTCCACTATGGCTCAAATTTTAATTCTTCCATGGGTCTGAAATTTTTGAAATCAAGCAAATCATTTAACCCTACATAAGACATCGAATCCAAATCGATCAAATTCTCATAGAATAATAAAGTAAATGCCCATCTATCCCTGTATTTTACTCTGTCTCCTTCCATAAAAATTCTATTGGAAAACAGAACTTCAACATCCTTTTCATACCACTTTCCGACTTCTAAGCCCTTGTTTTTCAAATATTCCTCATCTGTCGGCGGATAAAATATAATTCTCAAGGTTCCCCTTATATGGCCCGAACCAAACTGATAGTACATCAGAGAATCATGAGTTACAAATTCCGCCTGTGAAACAATTTTATACCTTTTTATCTTCTCAATCTCCGCATCTATCATATCATCGGGCATGATCCATTGGCTTTCAGGCCTTCTATTCCCGTTTTCATCTCTTATGCCGTTCAATATATCCTCAGAGTTAAAGTAGAATAGAACCCGTGTCCTATAATCCCCCTTTTCCTTCTTCATATCCCTGTTTGCTATAAGAGGAGCATAATATGGTGCTTCTGCATCTAAGTTCCTATAATCCACATTGTATCTGGTATTCATATAATTCTTGGCTATCAATACATAATTTTCATAATCATTTAAATGAGCAAAAGCATTGTTAAAGATATCAAGCGGATTCTCATACTTGTTTATTTCCAGTTGCTTATTGCTCGTTAAACCATACTCCGTCTCGATATGATATTCATAGAGCCTCTTGTTTACGTAAGGAGATATGGAAGCCCATAATTCTTTGTTAGACGGTGCTTCTATTTCAGGCTCAGGTTCATATGTTCCGTTCAATATTCTGATATGATTGAGTTTTATACCTGTTTCTTTCAAGAAATTCTCCATAGGTTTGATATCCAAATCTCTCACATGATCAGCCAGCTGCTCAAGGGCTTTTTGGCTGTCTTTCGAGTCATATCTCTTAAGTCTTTCCGCTATCTCCTTTGCTTCCTCTTTCGTCAGAAAATCATAGGGCCTTAGCCTTCCGTATTGGTCTGCATCCAGCAATCCTGCAAAATATGTAGTGGCCATTTCTTTTAAGTATTCTTTAGTTATCATCCTTATATCCTTAATGTTTCCTATATAGTCCTGCCAATAGATGAGAGTAAAATATTTGTCATATGTTCTATTCTTTAATCCAGGGCCATTGATCAATTCATTTATTTGTTGATTTACAAGCCTATGGTTTAGCGTATACCCTGTGAAAAAATAATCATTCATGCCGCTTGTAAACAGTGCCGGCATCCCTGTAATATCATCCATTATCCTGGCTACAGTCAATGCAGCCTCTCTTCTTAAAATAGGCTTATCATAGGATGGATAGTCAGCCGAAGGCCTGACAAATTCCTTGCTTATGGCATATTCCATGGTGGCTTCGCGGCCTATGGCCTTTAAAACCATTTCGGTAAATTCTTTTACCGTCAAGGTATCGGTAAAATCCACCCTTTGCGCTGCAGTATTGGTATCTGCATAAACTTCTACAGAGACTGCATTAAGTATTATGCTGAGAAAAAGCATTACCATAGCAAAAAATAACCACGACCTTTTCATAAACTACCGCATCTCCTTTACTGTCTTTTGTATTTATGCTTTTGTAAATTCTACAAAAGGATAAAAAATCCTTCATTTTTTGTCATGCAGTAAATTTGGCCGTCTGTTTTTATGAACAGATGAAAATCATAAGATTTTGAAATCCTAGCGAAGAAACGGCAAAAATAATCATGCTTGCAACTTCAAGATAAAAGGGTTCTATAATAAATATTGGGGTGTAATTAAACCTCAATATTTTTTAGGTTCTATAATAAATGTTGGGGTGGGTTCAAACCTCAACATTTATTTTTATCAAAAAAATAATGCACTTATCTGCACTTCCCTTTAAAATGTTAGTTAACCACCACAAAACATAACATAAAAGGAGTGAGATAAGTGCGTATTAATAATATCAGTTCTTTACTAAATTTAAAAGGGGTTTTTGTTAAAAATATTATCAATCATGATAACTTAATCGAAATTTTCGTTGAAACTAAAAAGAAAAAACAAATCTGTCCCTGCTGCGGCAGCATGACTTCCAAAGTCCATGATTATAGAACTCAAAGAATTAAAGATCTCCCTATTCATTCAACACATTCTGTTATCGTTCTTAGAAAACGTAGATACGTCTGCTCTTGTGGCAAAAGGTTCTATGAAAAGTTAACCTTTCTTCCTAAATACCATAGAATGACTTCCAGAGTGTATGCTTCCATTGTTAACTCTTTAAAATCTAATTATAGTATTAAATCAATAGCTGAATCTTTTAATATTTCTTCTACTACCGTTATTCGTATCCTTAAGCTTCTTAATTATTCTTGCTTCTCTTTACCTGAAGTACTTTGTATCGATGAGTTTAAAGGACATTCAGGTGGTGCCAAATATCATTGTATTTTAGTTGACCCTGTTAACCGTAATGTACTTGATATCCTTAAGGATAGAAAAACTCATGTTCTTTCCGCTTATTTTAGAAATTTTAAGGATAGATCCCGTGTCCGTTATTTCATTACCGACATGTGGAGACCATATGTAGATATTGCTAAAACCTATTTCAAAAATGCAACCATTGTAATTGATAAGTATCACTATACTCGTTACAACATCTGGGCTATCGAAGGAGTAAGAAAAAGAAT
>DUSG01000250.1 GCA_012842725.1 Clostridiales bacterium | reverse complement strand
TCAAGCATATTTAAATCATAAGCATGCATAGGGTTACCTGTTTCCAGCATGACATAATTTGTTATATCAACAATATTATTAATAGGCCGTATACCTGCTTTTAGCAGTCTGTCTTGCATCCATTGAGGTGAGCTTTCTATTTTTACATTTTTTATAACTTTTACTGCAAATCTTGGGCAAAGGTCTTTATCCTCAACGCTTACAGAGATATAATCCGATACATCATCTCTATTGCCTGATACTTCAATACTAGGATATTTCATTTTTTTTCCAAAGGTCGCTGCTACTTCTCTCGCTATACCTAGCATACTTAAACAGTCAGGTCTATTATTGGTTATTTCAAATTCAACAATTTTATCATTAAGCTCCAATACCTCTTTAATATCTTTTCCTAAAGGATATTCATGAGGCAATATAAGTATCCCATCTACCATATCTATACCTTCTGGAAGAGTCTCCTCAGTTAAACCTAATTCTTCCGGAGAGCATAACATCCCGGCAGATTCAAGTCCTCTCAGTTTGCCCCTTTTTATTTTTGTGCCATCAGGTAAAGTAGAACCATGTAATGCTACAGGTACATAATCATTTTCTTTAATATTAGTAGCGCCTGTTATTATCTGCAGTACCTCATTTCCCACATCAACCTTGGTAACCAGCAAACTGTCTGCATTAGGATGAGGAGTTATTTCAATAATCTTACCTACAACCACTTTATCAATGTTCTGTCCTGTTTCTTCAACAGATTCAACTTTTGTTCCTGACATTGTCATCTTATCAACAAATTCTTTAATATCTACATCTATTTCAACATAATCTTTCAACCAATTTATCGGTACAAGCATCTTTTTACCTCCTTCTAAAACTGTTCAAGAAATCTCTTATCATTTTCAAACATTAACCTCAGATCCGAAATATCATATTTAAGCATGGCTATTCTATCTAAACCCATTCCGAAAGCAAATCCAGAATAGACTTTGGAATCTATATTGCAGTTTTCCAGTACATTGGGATGTACCATACCTGCTCCTAAAATCTCAATCCATCCTGTATTCTTGCATATACGACATCCGGTGCCACCACAGGAAGAGCATGTGCAATCCATTTCTGCGCTGGGCTCAGTAAAGGGAAAATGATGTGGTCTGAATCTTGTTTGAGTATGCTCGCCGAATAGCTTTTTTGCGAATAATTCCAATGTCCCTTTCAAATTTGCCATTGTTATTCCCTTATCAACAACCAACCCTTCTATTTGATGAAACATTGGAGAATGAGTTGCATCAATCTCATCCGATCTATAGACTCTGCCTGGAACAATTACTCTTATAGGTGGTTTTTGCCTTTCCATAGTCCTTACCTGATTTGGTGATGTCTGGGTTCTTAACAACAGCTCTTCAGTGATATAAAATGTATCCTGCATATCTCTTGCTGGATGATGTTCGCTATGATTTAATGCATCAAAATTGTAATATACTTTTTCTATTTCCGGACCTTCGACTATACTGAATCCCATACCAATAAATATATCTTCAATTTCATTAAGAACCTTTGTCAAAGGATGACTGTTACCTAATTTCTTTTTTCTACCAGGCATGGTAACATCAATAAACTCATTTCTTAACCTTTTCTCTCTCTCTTTTCTTTTTAGACAGTATGCTGTTTCTTCAATCTTCTCTGTAATCATATCCCTTATTTCGTTAGCTAATTGTCCTATTGCAGGTCTTTCTTCTGGCTTTAATTGTCCCATACCACGAAGCAATTGCGTAAGCTGACCTTTTTTACCAAGATATTTAATTCTTATCTCTTCAAGCTGCTGTATAGATTCTACATTATCAATTTCAGCCATTGATTGCTTTTTAATGCTTTCTAGTTTTTCCTTCATCATTAAACCCCTTTCTTTATTTACTGCCATATACTATATATTAAAAAAACCTTCAATCCCTAAGGGACGAAGGTTCTCGCGGTACCACCCTAATTGCCTTATAATTAAGGCCTCTCTAAAATATAACGGTTTAACCGTCAGAACCTACTTACTTTCAGCTCTGAATCTCCGGAATGAACTTCAGATATATCTACAGTAAATGATGCTTTCAGCCACGGCATCATCTCTCTTTATACCTGATATATCCTACTCTTTCCTTCATAGACTAAATATTTGTTTTTACTGAAACTTATTCTGAATTATAACATATGATATTATCGATTACAATAATCATGTTTCTGTTTTTCGATAATAGCATATCGCATGACTTCATACATCATCAGTGAAGCTGCCACACTTGCATTTAAAGATTCAGCCTTTCCTATCATAGGGATGCTTACCTTTAATTTAACATGTTTCATCAATGTATCAGAAATGCCTCTTGACTCGTTTCCAATAATTATAGCGTTTTTATATTTATATTCCATATCAAAGCAACTTGTTCCCTCATAGGGGGTAGTAGCTAATGTAAGTACTTCTTCTTGATTCAACTTATTTATAATGGATTCCAGCTCTACATCTGTTATTACAGGAATATGAAATAATGAGCCCATTGTTGCTCTTATAGTCTTGCCAGAATATACATCAGCACAACCTTTTGACAATATAACCATATCAAATCCAAAAGCATCCGCAGTTCTTATTATTGTCCCCACATTACCTGGATCCTGAACTTCTTCCAAAATCACTAAATTATAACTGTCTTTTTTAAAAAGCAAGTCCATACTATAATTCTTCTTTTTCACAATAGCTATTACACCTTGAGAAGTCTCTGTCTCGCTTATATCTGAAAAAGGTTTATCATCAACACCATAAGCAGGTATATTTTTATTTAAACAAATATTAATAATATCATCAATCTGCTTCTTTGTATGAATATCATTTCTAAAGAATAATGCGCTTATTGAAATATCATTTGCAATAGCTTCATTTATGAGCTTAACTCCTTCTATCAGGAATTCTCCTTCTAAATCCCTATATTTCTTCTTTTGTAATGACTTAGCATACTTTATTACTTTATTCTGATTGCTTTTTATTAATTGTATCATAATATCATCCCTAGTATTTCTTCTTTATAGTAAAGTTTGCATTATAAGTTATAAACATTTGTAAATCAATGTTATAATCTGCCAATATACTAAAATTCTCACGATACTATGAAAACTTACTCTATGTAAGCAAAAAAGACCTTTCGGTCTTTTATACTCCTAATTTTGCTTTAGCAATATCTACTAATTTTGCAAATCCAGCTTCGTCATTAATAGCCATTTCTGATAGCATTTTTCTGTTTATCTCAATGCCTGATTTTTTAAGCCCATTCATAAATTTGCTATAGCTTAAGCCATGAGCTCTTGCTGCTGCATTGATTCTTGATATCCATAGCTTTCTGAAATCTCTTTTTCTGAGTTTTCTTCCTATATATGCAAATCGCAATGCTCTCATTACAGTTTCATTTGCGATTCTATATTTCTTGCTTCTAGCACCCACATAACCTTTAGCTAATTTTAAAATTTTTCTGCGTTTTTTATGAGCATTTACTGCTCTTTTTACTCTTGCCATATTTATGCTGCCTCCTTTTATGGAATTTATTTATATGGTATTAACTTCTTGATAATTTTTGCTTCAGCCGTGCTGGCATATCCTCTTTTTCTTAGATTTCTTCTTCTTTTTGAAGTTTTCTTCGTTAATATATGCTGTTTAAAAGCTTTAGCTCTTTTAACTTTTCCTGATTTAGTAAAGCTAAACCTTTTCGCTGAAGCTCTATGAGTTTTCATTTTTGGCATAATATCGTCCTCCCTTTTTTCTATTGTCTAGGCGATAAAGTCAAGGAAAGATTCTTACCTTCCAATTTCGCCGGTTTTTCAATAATACAATAATCCTTTAACAATTCATAAAAACGTTCCAGAGCTTTTTCGCCATATGCAATGTGATCTATTTCCCTACCCCTGAATCTTATGGTAACTTTTACTTTATTACCATCTTTCAGAAATCTTTGGGCGTTTCTTGCTTTTACATTTAAATCGTGTTCCTCAATCTTTGGTGAAAATCTTATTTCTTTAACATTGATTACCTTTTGATTCTTTCGAGCTTCTCTTTCTCTTTTACTTTGTTCAAATGTAAATTTTCCGTAATCCATTATCTTGCATACCGGCGGTTTAGCCTGGGGAGCTATTTTAACAAGGTCTAATTCTCTTTCCATAGCAATCTCTAGAGCTTGCTTGGCAGACATTATACCAAGTTGTTCTCCATTTGTATCAATTAGTCTTACCTCTTTGTCTTTAATTTCTTCATTAATTTGTAGTTCCTTATTACTACTTATAATCAATCACCTCCATAATAAAACTGAGCAGGTAGAAAAATCCACCTGCTCATTAATATTTTCTAAAATTAATCAATGTTTTAACCTTACTAGCGATGCTGTAAGGTGAGAAGTGGATCTTCTACTTGACTAGTATATACTAACACTATAAATAAATGTTGTCAATATAAATTTACATATCAATCTAAAGAAATCGTCATTTTTTGAAATACTTCATCTGTTTTATCTATTTACCTTATTCTTAATTTCATCCATTATTCTTTCTACAAAAGATTCTAATTTCATAGTTCCTATATCGCCATCTTTTCTGTCTCTTACAGAAACATTAGAATCCTCTACTTCTTTATCTCCTACAATCAGCATATAAGGTACCTTTTTTAACTGTGCTTCCCTAATCTTATATCCTACCTTTTCGCTTCTTAAATCAGATTCTACCCTGATTTCTAAATCATTTAAT
>DUSG01000033.1 GCA_012842725.1 Clostridiales bacterium | reverse complement strand
CTGTTATAGGAATAGGAATGAAGAGTCAATCAGGCGTAGCTTCAAAAATGTTCAATATACTGGCTGAAAATAATATCCCTGTTCATATTATCACTACATCTGAAATTAAGATTTCTTACGTTATAAACCCTGAAGATCAACAAAAAGCAATAGAGGCTATTGCAAGAGAATATAATCTATAACAAATGATAATTATAAAAGAGGCAAATATCTTTTTCAGATTTTGCCTCTTTCCTTTTATAATAACAATAATTAAAACTTTATAATTTTTTATATTAGTTTATACTCCTCTTTGGCTAAAACCTCTACCTAATACTTCTGCCGTGTCACTAACAGCCATAAAAGCGTTTGGATCTATTTCTCTAACTATCTGCTTTAATTTAGCCAGCTGATTCAATGCTACAATACAGTATATAACTCTCTTTCTATTTCCTGTAAATGCTCCTTCTCCCTCTAAATATGTTACACCTCTATGAAGCCTTTTAAGTATTTCTTTCACAACTTCTTCTTCCTTATCAGAAATTATGATTACTTGTTTTCTTATATCAAAACCTTGCTGAACTCTATCTACCACCTGTGAAGCAACATAAATGCATATAAGGGTATATAAAGCTGGCTTTAATCCATATATGAATGATGCTATAGCTATTATGATTAAATTTATTATAAGAGAAGTACTTCCCAAATTGATGGAAAAATATTTTTTTACTATTACAGCTATAATATCGATTCCACCTTGAGAGGCTCTATTCCTAAAAACTATTCCCATTCCAATTCCGTTCAATATTCCTCCATATATACAAGATAGCATAATGTCATCAACAAGATATAGCTCCCTCAAAAAACTGAAAACATCTATAAAAACAGAAAATGATGACATCCCTATCAGACTAAGTATAATAAATTCCTTATCAACAAATTTATATCCTAATATAAATATAGGAATATTTAAAAGAAAAATAAGCATACCAGGATTTATACCAACTAGATAATTAGTAATCAATGCAATACCGCTAATACCTCCGCTTAACAGCTTATGAGGCATTATAAAAGCATTAAATGATATTCCACATATAAGTCCACCTAACAATATAACTATTACTGTCACCGGATATTTTAGTTTGCTGTTATATAATTTATCAATAAAATGCATAGGGTACCTCCAAATTCAAAACAGTAAAATATTACAAATCCATATATCAATTATATAAGTATTTTAATATAAACAATAGCAAAACGCAAAAGAAAAAAGAAGCATATGCTCCTTTTTCTATACAATCTATTCCTCATTTTTTTCATCTGTTTCAGCACTTGTTGATTTGACAGCAGTTTTATTTTTATCAACTACTTCCATCTTTGATATGGATACTTCATAAGCTACTCTTGTGATTATCTCTTCTTCAGAAATCTTCTTCTGATATTCTCTGCTCTGGATACGTCCCCATATCCTTAATCTATCTCCAACATTAAGCTTTTCCGAATATCTTGCATTTCTTCCCCATGCAATACAAGGAATATAATCAGATTTATTATAAGGTCTGTTAACAGCTAAAAGCATATCCGTTATTTCTCTACCAAAAGGTGTAGTCCTATACGCTGGTTTCTTGCATATGTACCCATCAAGAAATATCTGATTTGGATTTTTGTATTCTTCAGTTGGAAGAGTAACATTTCTCGCAAAAACAGTCAAAATTAATTTATTGTTTCCATCAATATACTTGTTATAAGACCGAAGCTGCCCTTCAATAGCCAATTTTGTACCTGCTTCTATAGTGATACCTACCATCAGCCTTTCAGAAATAGTAACCGGCAGCACATCTGATACCTCGCTTAAGCGGGGCACAATTAAAAAAACATTATAAAAATCCTCTCCATACATCTCATGACTAAATACCGGATTGTCCTTTACTGTACCTACAACAGTAACAACGTTATTCGAAATCACTTTGTCAACCATTTTGACCCCCCACTCCTTCTTTGTTCTTGCGTTTTCAGTAATCTACACTATTAATATTCGCATATACAAAATAATATGAATAAAATATAACTAATACTTATTTGAAAGCATTAATTCAAAAATGTATTGAGCAGAACATATTTCGTCTTGACCCAGTATTAACACAACATCCCTGTCGGTAATATTATTTATTACATTACAGACTACATTTGGCAATTGTTCGTAATATTTTATGCTTATTCCATTTTCTAAAAGCTCCATGTTACTTTTAGAAGACATCTTTTCATTCTTTAATAACACTATTATTTCTTTTATATTTAAACTTACGCCCCATTCGTTAATTAGTTCAAAAAGTAATTTCTCAATATTATCAATATCAAAATATAATGCTGATATTATGACATGCAGATTTCCATAATCCAGCATCTGCATCTTTTCAAAAGCTTCTCTACAATCTTTTTCGGTTATACAATAGCTGTTTATTAAAATAAAATCTTTAAATCTAGTTATTGAAAAATCTCTTCCCCTATCCTCACATTTACTTAAAACATCCTTTATGCATTCCAAATCGATATCATAATACAATGCACAACTTATAGCTGCTAAAGCAGAATATACATTATTTATGCCCAGTCCATTTATTGCTATTGGCACCTCAAAAGGTTCAACTATATTACCGCTCTTGGTGTGAAATGCTCTTTGAAGACAATAATTGAATTTTGTTATTTCACCGTACTCTATGCTTGTTGCAGTAACTGCTGCTTTTTTATTTAATCCAAATGTAATCACAATATTATCTTTCTGTTCATCAATTCTCTTTAATATATTCGGGTTATCAATATTAACAAATAAAGTCTGACCTTCTATTGTCTCTAATTCATTGTTTTCTCTCTCTCCGTTTTCATCAATTAATATTCTACAATCATATCTTCTTTTTAACAATTTATTAAATCTTGCATAGTCACTGGAATAATTTAAAGGTATAACTTTTATTTCATTTGAAATACATAAAAGAATATAGTAGAATAATTTTTCAGCAATAGATTTTGATTTCTCTGTAAAAAACGCATAGGTAAATTCATCTAATTTTATACTGTCTAAAGATTTAGTAAAATGTTTAATGAATACCCCATTTAAAAGCTTTACTATAAAATCTCCCTTGATTCCCCCATGAACAGCAATCAGACTTACCATATCAATAGGTCTTTCATACAACATATTCAATAAAGTAAAATAAGCCTCTTCAATATCTTTAACTTTAATAACAGGGATATTAGGGTTTGATAAATTCTTATCAGTAACTATTATAGATGCTCCGTTTCTATGTGCTTTATAAATATTTTTTCTGCTTTTAGTATTTATATCAACGTAAATCATACCTGGAGTAATGCTGTCTGAATCAGTAGTAATCTTTCCTTTACCTAATATATCTCCCCAGTATTCAAACATCTTATCATCTCCTGTATTATAGTATATTATATGGTTAACCTATAATACAATTTTATGTATTTTAGGAGAGTCAATCTTAAGTAAAACCTGAACATACACTCTGTATTTATTGAAAATCAGTATGTTTTATCGTCATGTTTTTTACTTTTTGATATTTTAAAGGTCTTTTCTATCTCTTCGATTCCTTCAGATAAATCATCTATCGCTTTTTTAAATTTAATAATTTTTTCTATTGCAAAAGCAGCTTTTATTGCTTTTTTCATAGTTTTGTAAAAATCACAAGAATCCATAAAACCACTCCAGAATATTTGTCCTCTGTATTATTATATTAATCCAGTCTGGTGATTTACACTAATGAAGCCTTATTTGCTTCCCGGTATGATCGATATAATAATTATCTTTATATATAAGTTCAGATACAGGAACTATCTCAAAACCCATTTGTTTAAGTTTATCCAATATTATTGGAAGAGCCTTGGTTATGTATGTGGCATTGTTATGAAATAATACGATGGAACCATTTTTTACTTTCGATATTACCCTGTTAACAATGGCATCTGCACCATAATCCTTATAATCTAATGAATCAACATCCCATTGTATGACATAATAACCTAACTCTTTAGCAACACGCATAACTTTATTATTATAAGCACCAAAGGGTGGTCTGAAAAGATTCACTTTTTTGCCGGTTATAGCTTCTATTTTATTTGAAGTTATCGTTAACTCTTCTCTGATTTTATCTTCACTCAATTTTGTCATATCTGGATGATTAGCAGAATGATTTCCTATTTCATGGCCTTCACTATCTATCTTTTTTACCATATCTGGATATTTATCAACCCAAAATGCAACAAGAAAAAATGTGGTTTTTACATTATATTGTCTGAGTATATCCAAAATATCCTGTGTCTTATCTGCTCCCCAAGCAGCATCAAAACTTATTG
>DUSG01000249.1 GCA_012842725.1 Clostridiales bacterium | reverse complement strand
GTTTATATCGGTAAGGATACTGTGATAGAAGAAAATGTTGTCATAGATTCCTACTCGGTTATTTCTCAGAACTGCAGAATAGGTTCAAACAGTAAAATTAAGAGAAGTGTGTTGTGGAAAAATGTCCATATAGGACAGAACTGCGGTATAAGCGGAGGAGTAGTATGTTCAAATTCTTTATTAAAAAATGACGTAAAGGTTTATGAAAATTCAGTTGTAGGAGAAGACACATGGGTATTTGAGGGTTGCATAATAAAACCTGATGTAAGAATTTGGCCAGGTAAGAAAATTTACGATAATACTATTGTGAACAGTAATATCATTTGGGGTACGAAAGCTACCAAGAATATTTTTGGAGTAAGAGGGGTAGCTGGAGTACTGAATCTTGACATATCGTCAGAGTTATGCACTGAGCTAGGCTCAGCATTCAGTACATCAATGGGTAAAAACCCAACTCTGGTAATTGGAAGTGACAGCAGAGCCCAATCATATATCGTCCAGAGTTCACTGGCTGCAGGAATATTGTCTGTTGGTGGCCAGGCAATACTGCTGGATAATTCTATAATGCCGATGACAAGATACGGAGTTGTTTATCATAGAGCCAGCGGAGGTATACATGTGCATACCTCCAATGAAAGCCCATGTAGAACCTATATAGAGTTTTTCGATGAAAACGGAATAAACATAAGCAGAAGCAAGGAAAGAAATGTTGAAAATCTAATGAACCAACATGATTATGACAGATGCAAAGCGGAGGATATAAAAGGTGTAATCCGGGTGGAAAATTTCCATGAAATATTTGTAAGACAAGGTTTGGAGCAAATAGTACATCTGGATGAGATAAGGAGGAGAAACTTAAAGATAGTCCTCGCATCATATTCAGAGAATTGTGCTTCTATCGCTTATAAATTTTTAGAAAATTTGGGGTGCAACGTAAACCTTATTTGGAGCGGTATTGACAATTTGATGGATTCAACGCTCTATAAAAATATCTCAGGTTATGTGACCAGAAGGAAGGCAGATTTGGGAGTAATCATTAAAGGAAATGGGGAGAATCTGATTCTGATAGATGAAAGAGGTAGGATCATAAAGGATGAAGAATACATGTTGCTGGCAGAATTGATAGCCATTAAAGGATATGACGAAAAGAATTTAGTTTTCCCTTATACTTTCCCGGGAGTAGCTGAAGAAATCGCTAATCTAAACGGAGCCAAGATATATAGAACTTCTTCATCTCCTGCAGAAATTATGAGAAAGATGATTGAATTGGGAAAAGATATGAATAAGCTCTCAATTCAATTTATTTTAAGCCATAATGGTATATGGGCTTTAGGATATATCCTGGAGTATATGGCTATAGAGAGTATAAAAATCAGCAAACTCATCGACTCCATACCTGAATACTATTATCTGAAAAAGGAAATAAACTGTGATTGGACAGATAAAGGTAGGATAATAAGGGAAATTGCTTTTGGAGAAAATATAAAAGATATTGAACTCATTGAAGGAGTAAAGATAAAAGATTCCAGAGGGTGGGCAATAGTAATGCCTGACAATGAAAAACCGGTGTTTAATATTTACGCTGAAGGCTATTCTCAGGAAATGGCCCAAGAGTTATCAGCCGATTTAAGCGAAAAGATAGCAGTTTTATTGAAAAATCAGAGGCAATAAAGCCTTTGATTTTTTGGTAATACTGGCATGAAGAGGTGTTTGAATTGGTGAAGGATATAAACAGAATTAAGGATGTATTGCTGAATAGAGAAGATTTAATAAATCACGGTTATGCTATTGGGCAAAGACATCGTTTAAAAAGAAGCAAAGCATCAACAAAAATATTAAAGAAAAGGCTTGTAGAAAACTATAATGCTATTTTTAAGATATATAAAGCATTAGATAGATTCTCTAAAGAAAATAAAGATTTATCTCCTGCTTCTGACTGGCTTTTGGACAATTTCTATAAGATTGAGGAACAAGTGAAAGAAGTGAAGTTTAATATAGAACAAGAAAAATATTACAGACTTAATGCTCTTGCATCAGGATACCTTAAAGGGTATCCTCGAATCTATGCTTTAGCTTTAGAATATGTATCCCATACTGATGGCAGTCTGGATGTAGATTTGCTTATTGATTTCATAAAAGCATATCAAAAAAGTCAGATACTTACAATGTCTGAAGTATGGGCATTATCTTTGGTTACAAGAATAGCTCTGGTAGAGAACATAAGAATAATCTGCTCAGATATTTATAATACTCAGCTTCAGTGGAATAAAGCAGAAAAAGACTCTGAATTGAAAATGGAAGAACTTCTGATAGCAGTTAATGAAAACCTAGAGGTAGATAACAGGTTGAATACATCTTATATAGAGCATTTGCTGACTGTCCTGAGGAGGACAGGGCAAGAACATGGGGAAGTTTTGGATTTTTTGGAAAGGAAGCTGGAAGAGCATAATACCACAATAAAAGATTTAATAAGCCATGAGCATAAGGAATATGCAATGAGGAAGATTTCCATAGGCAATTCTATAACAAGCCTTCATACTATAGGGACTTTAGATTGGAATCAGATATTCGAAGCCATAAGTATTGTAGAAGACATGCTGTCCAAGGACCCGGCAGAAATTTATACCTATATGGATTTTGAGTCAAGGGATTACTATAGGAGAGTCATATCTAGCATTTCAAAGAGCTATGGAATTTCTGAAACAAAAGTGGCAAATGCAGCTATAAACTTGTGCAGGAATGCCCAAAAACTTGGCCAACCTAAGAAGAAATGTCATGTAGGCTACTATCTGATTGATGAAGGGAAAAAAGAGCTATTTCATGCTTTGAATATAAAAAGAGGAGAATTCAGACTCAAATCCATAAAACCATATTTGGCATCGATAATATCTATCTCTTTATTATACATTTTATCGGTTATAAATATATTGGCCAAGGACTGGCAGTTAGTTCATAAAGCATTACTGACGGCATTATTGCTTATACCTGCGTCAGAACTGGGGGTAAGCATTAGCAACTATTTATTCATGAAGCTTTATAAACCTACTTTTATGCCTAGGCTTGAATATAGACAAGGGATCCCGGATGATGTAAAGACAATGGTCATAATCCCTGCTTTAATAAGTTCTAAAGGTATGGCATTGGAATTGATTCAAAAGATGGAAGTTTATTATCTTGCTAATAAAGATAAAAATATTTATTTTGGGCTGATAGGTGACTTTAAAGATAGTGATGATGAAACTGAACCGGAAGATGGAGATATTATAGAAACAGGAATTAGAGGCGTTCACGAGTTAAATAAAAAATATGGACAGGGACGAAACATTTTCTATTATTTTCACAGAAAAAGAGTATTTAATGAAAAACAGAACAAATGGATGGGCTGGGAAAGAAAAAGAGGAGCCATAGTACAGTTTAATGAAATGTTGATGGGAAATGACGATGGTTTCTTTTCCTATAAGTCTTCTGACATTGATGAACTGAAAGATGTAAAATACATAATAACCATAGATTCGGATACTAATCTCGTAATGGAAAGTGCTGCAAAACTTATAGGAACTATTGAACACCCATTGAACAAGCCTGTTTATGATGAGAAAACCGGTGTAGTTGTGGAAGGTTATGGTATAATTCAGCCACGAATAGGAATAGATATTGAAGACTCCGCAAGGACAAGGTTTTCCACGTTGTTTGCCGGTGATGGAGGAATTGATCCTTATACTACAGCAGTATCAAATATATATCAGGATGTATTCGGAGAAGGAATCTTTACCGGTAAGGGACTTTATGACTTATCATTGTTCAATAAAGTAACGGCAAATAAAATTGTAGAAAACACCATATTAAGCCATGACTTGTTGGAAGGCAGTTTACTAAGGACAGGACTTGCCAGCGATATAGAGCTTATGGATGGCTTTCCTGGGAAATATTTATCCCATGCTTTAAGGCAGCATAGATGGACCAGAGGAGATTGGCAGCTTATAAAGTGGATTTTTGGAAAGAATCCTCTGAATCCGTTATCGAGATGGAAGATGATTGATAATCTCAGGAGAAGTTTGCTGCATCCTTCTTTATATTTGTTTCTGCTGTTAGGGGCAATTTTTTTTCCCTCATCCATTGTAAATTTGATTTGGGTACCTATATCCATATTTCTGTTTCCTAGTTTTTTAGATTTTATTTCCTTGCTTCTGATGAAAAATAAAACCATTAAACAGTTTAAGAATCTTGTGAAAAAGAGTTTACAACAACTTGTAATGCTATTGGTATTTTTACCCAACAATGCGTATTTAATGGCAGACGCAGTAATAAGAAGCCTTTACAGAGTTTTTTATTCAAGAAGAAATCTATTGGAATGGGTTACTGCAGCAGATGCAGATAAAAAGCTTAAGTCGGATCTGAAGATGTATTATTGGAGATTCAGATATTCAATGGTTTCAGTTGGCATCTTTGCTTTAGCTTCATTATATGCTGGTTCATTTGACATTGCGGCTACTGTATTAATTATACTGTGGCTTCTATCTCCATGCATAGCCTATAAAGCAAGCGAAGAAATAAAAGATGAGAAAGAAGCTATATCACAAGAAGATAGGGAACTTATTGAAAGGATTGGCAGAAAGACGTGGTATTATTATGAAGAATTGGTATGTGAGAAGTACAACTTTTTACCACCGGATAATTATCAGGAATATCCACCCAAAGGAGCTGCTCCAAGAACATCACCTACAAATATAGGACTTTACCTGGTTTCTACTCTTGCTGCCGCAGATTTGGGTTTTATTACTGTTTATGAAATGATAGAAAGAATAAAAAATACTTTAAACACTATAGAGATGCTGGATAAGTGGAAAGGACATTTATACAATTGGTATGATATAGAAACATTGGAAGTGTTGAGACCTTATTATGTATCAACGGTTGACAGTGGTAATTTCATATCATATTTACTGCTTTTAAAACAAGGCCTGGAAGAATATAGAAATAAAACTGAAGGTCCAGATGTCATAGAGAATATTATTCAAAAGCTGGATACGATAATAAATAACACTGAATTTATCCATCTTTATGACAAAAATAAAAATTTATTCTCTATAGGATATGATGTGGAAAGAGAAACTTTAACAAATTCTTACTACGATTTATTAGCTTCTGAAGCCAGGACCATCAGTTATCTAACCGTAGCAAGAAGAGAGGTTCCATTAAAGCACTGGAGAAAATTAGGAAGAGCTTTAACATGTATTGGGAAAAACAGGGTTCTGGTGTCATGGACAGGAACTATGTTTGAATATTTCATGCCTTCATTGATTATGAAAAATTACAAAAATACGATATTATATGAAACTTATCAAGGTGTATTGAAAGCACAGAAAGAGTACGGACGTGAGAATAATGTACCTTGGGGTATATCAGAATCCGGTTACTATACTTTTGATTTGAATCTTAACTATCAATATAAAGCCTTCGGTGTACCTGCTTTAGGCTTGAAAAGAGGTTTGGTAGAGGATATAGTTGTTTCACCGTATTCTTCCATGTTGGCATTAAACTTTGACCCAAAAGGAACAGTTTATAACATCAGAAAGTTAATTGAGTTGGGCATGGAGGGTAAATACGGGCTTTATGAAGCAGTGGATTTTACACCGAAAAGAAGAGAATCGATAAAATCAAAATATCAGATAGTGAAGAGTTTCATGGCGCATCATCAAGGTATGAGCTTGTTAGCCATAAACAATTATTTAAATGATGATATTATGATCAAGCGTTATCACAGCCATCCTGTGATAAAAGCCGGAGAAATAATGCTTCAGGAAAGGATAAAAGACAACGTTGTAATTACCAAAGAATATAAAGAGATATCTCCATATGCTGACAGGCAAAAAGATATATATGAAGAAGGTATACGAAACTATGACTCTGTAGATATACTGCCACCTCCATGCCAGATATTGACAAATGGAAACTATTCTGTTTTGCTGAACTATCGGGGAGGAGGATATAGCAAACTCAATGGCATATTGATAAACCGATGGAGAAACGATGCCATTAAAGGAGGCTATGGCAGCTATATATTCATAAGGAATGTGAACAACGATAAGATATGGTCAGCTACCTGGGAACCTTTTAATAAGGAATCTGATGGGTATAAGGTGTCTTTTTGCCAGTCTAAAGCACAATTTATCAGAATAGATGATGAGATTAAAACCATCATGGAGGTATTTGTATCCCAGGAAGATGATGTAGAAATAAGAAGTATAAAAATTGAGAATCATGGAAGAGATAGTGTAACACTAGAATTGACCAGTTATTTGGAAGTCGTTTTGACCAATGAAGAAGCGGATATGGCACATAGGGCTTTTTCCAATTTGTTTATAAGAACCGATTATCTGGATGAATATAAGAGCCTTGTAGCAGTCAGAAAGCCAAGAGAAGGAAGAGGGCAGGAGTGGTGGGCCTTTCATAGTTGTTTATCCGATGACTCCGCCATGGGGCATATGGAATATGAGACAAGTAGAGCCAATTTTATAGGAAGAGGAAGAAACATAAGAAATCCTATTGCATTGCATCAACCGTTATCAAATATGGTAGGTGTTGTATTGGACCCTGTGATGAGTATAAGAAAAGTTGTTAAACTTGGTCCGGGAGAACATAAAGAAATATACTTTATTACCGGATGTAGCAAATCAAAAGATGAATTAAGGGAAATGATAATCAAGTATACATCGACTTCATCCATTTGCAGAGCTTATTCCTTGGCAATAACCAGAAATCAAGTGGAAAGAGATTATCTAAATCTTAGCACAAAAGACATTGTTGGATTTGAAAAACTCATCGGCCATTTGATTTATGGCAGTCCAACAAGAGTAAAGATTAAGGAATATATAGTGAGGAATAAAAAAGGCCAATCATCCCTTTGGCCCTTTGGTATATCTGGAGATTTGCCTATTATGACAATCTCCATATCTGATGAAAGGGATATACCTATTTTGAAGGAAACAATTAAAGCCCATGAATTTTTGCGGATGAAAGGTATGAATGTAGATTTAGTGATACTGAATGTGGATGAAAGCAACTATTTGCAACCTTTAAGAACAGCCATTACAAATTTAGTGGAAGGAAGCAACGGAAGATTTCTTCTTGGAAAGCGCGGAGGAATATTTATCATCAATGCAGCTAACATTTCTCAGGAAGATAAGGACTTGCTTTTGGCTGCATCCACGCTTGTATTTAAAGCAGAAGCGGGTTCTATAACAAAACAATTAGATGAAATAGCCATAAAAGAAGAATATCATAAAGATGTCAATTGCACAAATTCAATAAAAAATTGTGAACTTCCTCATGTTGAAAATTGTCTCATGTTTAATGGCTATGGCGGATTCAGTGATGACGGTAGTGAATATATCATGAGTTTAAGAAAAGATTTAAGTACTCCAGCCCCATGGGTTAATGTTGTAGCTAACCCAAATTTCGGCTTCATCGTTTCCGAAAGGGGAGGAGGTTACACCTGGGCAGAAAACAGTAGAGAATACAAGCTTACTCAGTGGACAAATGATCCAATAAGCGATGAAGCGCAAGAGATAATATACCTGGAAGATATGGATGAAGAATATAAATGGGCTATCACTCCTGCCGCTTCAGCAAATGATGAGCCGTGGACAGTAAGACACGGATGGGGTTATAGTGTTTTCAACAAGGACTGTTATGGTTTAAAACAGGAATTGACAATGTTTGTACCGCGTTACGATAAGTTGAAAATAAATATACTAAAGATTAAAAATAAAGAAAGCAGAAAGAAAAGACTGCGACTGTGTTATTTCATGGAGCCTGTTTTAGGAGTAAATCAAAAGGAAACAAAGCCACATATTATTATCAAATATGATTCTGAAATAAACGGTTTAACTATGGTAAATAATTACAACACTGATTTTCCGGGTAGAATAGTATTTATTTCTTCATCAGAATCTATATCTGATTATAAAAACAATAAGCTTGAATTTTTAAAGCTGTTGGATAAGAATACAGATGTTGATTTGGATATAGGATATGAGCCATGCGGAGCAATAATGGTTGAAGTAACTTTGGATGATATGGAGGAGAAAAGTATAGGTTTCTTTATGGGTCAGTGTAGCAGCAATGAAAACATAAAAGCTCTACTGAAGAAATATAAAGATATGGTTGTTGCTGAAAAAGAGCTGGAAGCAGTAAGGAAACAATGGAGAGATATTACAGGAAAAATACAAGTTACAACACCTGATAAAACTATGGATATCATGCTCAATGGATGGCTTATATACCAGACAATATCATGCAGATTATGGGGCAGGTCAGGATTTTATCAGTCGGGAGGAGCTTATGGCTTCAGGGATCAGTTGCAAGATGCAGTAAATATAGGGATGTTAATGCCGGAAATGTTAAAAAATCAGATTCTTCTCCATTGCAGTCATCAGTTTGAGGAAGGAGATGTACTGCATTGGTGGCATCCTGTTGCAGAAAACAAAGGAGTGCGAACAAGATTTTCAGACGACTTATTATGGTTGCCTTATGCAGTGGTGGAATACATTAAATATACAGGAGATAACAGCATTTTGAATATAGAAGTGTCTTATATAAAATCTGAACCATTGAAAGAAGGAGAAGATGAAAGATACGGAGTGCCGGAAAAATCTTCATGTACAGGTACTGTTTATGAGCATTGTGTTAAAGCCATTGATAGAAGTCTGAAATTCGGAGACCATGGCTTGCCGCTTATGGGCTCAGGCGATTGGAATGACGGCATGAACCTGGTAGGCAATAAAGGTAAGGGGGAAAGCGTTTGGCTTGCCTTTTTCCTGTACTATATTTTAAAAGGCTTCTTGCCGATTTGCAGGTTAGTTGGAGATAAAGATAGAATTACAGTATATGAACAAGCAATGGCCAAAATAAAGAATTCAGTGGAAGAAAATGCATGGGATGGTAATTGGTACAGAAGGGCATATTTTGATGACGGTACGCCTTTAGGTTCATCAGAAAACATGGAATGTATGATAGATTCAATAGCCCAGAGTTGGTCTGTTATTTCAGGTGCTGCTAAACCTGATAGAGCTGTTTTGTCTATGGAATCGGTCAAAAGGCACCTTGTTAAAGAAGATGAAGGTATGATTCTTTTGTTCACTCCGCCTTTTGACAAGACTGATCAAAATCCGGGATATATAAAATCTTATGTGCCGGGAGTCAGAGAAAACGGAGGACAATACACTCATGGTGCTGCATGGGTGATCTGTGCCTATGCACTCCTTGGCGATGGGAATATGGCTCAAAGACTTTTCCATATTATTAATCCAGTTAATCATACAAGGACACCATTGGAATGCTCCATTTATAAGACAGAGCCTTATGTTGTGGCAGCAGATGTGTATGCTGCAAAACAGCATATGGGAAGGGGCGGCTGGTCTTGGTATACAGGAGCTGCAGGATGGCTATATAAGGCTGGAATTGAATATATTTTAGGAATAAAAAGAAGAGGAAACAAACTTCTGATAGACCCATGCATACCGGAACACTGGGATGGTTATAAGGTTGTATATAACCATAACGGGACGATATATAATATAACAGTATCAAACCCTCAGAATGTTTGCAGAGGTGTGAAATCCATTGTATTAGATGGAAAAGATATAGGCAATGATGGAATAGAACTTGTAGATGACAAAAACTACCATGAGATATTGGTACGGATGGGTTGTTAAAAATAAAGATGAAATGTTATTATTAGAATAAAAAAGGTGAGCGACTATATGAATATATTTGATATAATCGGTCCTGTCATGATAGGGCCATCCAGCTCTCATACAGCCGGAGCTGCCAGGTTAGGAAAATTAGCCCGTAATATTTTCGGTGAAGAGTTTTTTCAAGCAGACATCATTCTATATAATTCTTTTGCTAAAACCGGCAAAGGACATGGTACTGATAAAGCCATTGTAGCAGGAATACTGGGAATGGAACCTGATGATGAAAATATTAAGAAAGCCATTGAAATAAGTCGTGAGTTTGGAATAGAAGTGAATTTTAGTTTTGAAGACCTCAAAAGAGAAGTACATCCCAATACTGCAAGAATAAAGCTGTATGGAAAGGAAAATACAATGACCATATCAGGTTGCTCTCTCGGCGGGGGCAGAGTTATGATACAGGATATAGATGGATTTAAAACAGAGTTTACCGGTGAATTCAACACCATAATTTCCATACAAAGGGACAAACCCGGTATTGTGGCATATGTTGCATCATATCTGGCTCAGAGTAATATCAATATAGCCCAGATGAAGCTATCTAGAAAATCAAAAGGAGATATGGCTTTGATGATCATTGAAACAGACGAAATACCCCCTAAGTCCGTTAAAAGAGATTTGGAAAGCCACGAAGGAATATACAAAATAGTTGTGGCAACAGTTTAAGGAGGATAAATATGACTTTCTTTACCATGAAAGAGATCATTGAAACATCAGAACGAAAAGGTGCCAAAATTTCTGATGTAGCTTTGGAAATGGAAAGCAAGGAAACAGGTCTGTCAGCCGATGAAATAATGAAAAAGATGGCTTATAATTATGAAATTATGAAAAATTCCGTTTCTCAAGGTATTAGCAAGATAATACCTTCTATTAGCGGGCTTACAGGCGGAGAAGGCTACAGGCTATGGCAGAATGTAAAAAATGGATTATCTGGTGAGACAATATTAAAAGCATCATCCAGGGCAATGGCTGTTTCCAATGTAAATGCTTCTATGGGACGAATTGTTGCATCACCTACTGCAGGCTCCTGTGGAATAATTCCTAGTGTGCTGATTACAGTGGGAGAAAAGTTGGGTAAATCTGACAATGATATTGTGAAGGCACTGATCACAACCGCGGTAGTAGGAAAGATTATTGCATACAATGCTACCCTTGCAGGTGCAGAGGGAGGATGTCAGGCTGAATGCGGTTCCGCTTCTGCTATGGCAGCGGCTGCAGCGGTGGAATTGGCAGGTGGCACGCCTTCTCAGTCAGGTCATGCAGTTGCTATAGCATTGAAAGGCATTATGGGGCTGATATGTGATCCTGTAGCCGGCTTGGTGGAAGTACCATGCATAAAAAGAAATGCTTTTGGTGCAGCTCAGGCCATATTGGCTGCAGATATGGCTATGGCAGGAATTGAAAGCGTAATACCTGTAGATGAGGTTATCAAAGCTATGGGAGAAGTAGGTCATGCCTTACCTGTAGAACTGAAAGAAACAGCTATGGGTGGCATTGCTGCTTCAGAAACCGGCAAGAATCTGGAGAAAAAACTCATGAGAGAAGATATGTAGGTGAGTAATAATGACTCGTATAGAAGTACATGTTTTAGGGGTACCTGAAGTTAGAATAGATGGAAAGACAATTGAATTCCCCTTTAAAAAGGCGGAAGCCCTTTTCTATTTTTTGTGTTTCAACAAGAAAACCACCAGGGAAAGGCTATCTTCTCTCCTATGGAGTGAACATAATGATGAATCAGCGAGAAAGAATCTGAGAAATGCTATATATGTTATAAAAAGACTAATCGGAGAAGATGTGATAATCACACCAAACCGTTCAATTGTAGAGTTAAATCCTGATGTCAAAACATATATAGATATTGACGATATAAAATCAAACATGGAAGACGAAGTTGAAAATTTTGATAAAGTATTGATGGACAACTTCTCATTAAAAGACGCTCCTGATTTTGAGGATTGGTTGAGAGAAAAGAGAGACAGTTATCAAAAGGAAGCAATCAATAAACTTACTATTATGATTAATAATGCCATGATGACAAAAGATTATAAAAATGCAGAGGCTTATTTAATGAAATTGATTAAGATAGATTCCTATAATGAAGAAGCCTACAGGCAGTTGATGCAGCTTTATAGAGAAAAGGGAGAAATCAAAAAAGCAATAGAATGTTATGTTAGATTAAAGAGCTATCTAGATGAAGAACTTGGTATTAAGCCTGAAGTGCTAACTCAGAGACTTTATCAGTCCATAAAAACGGATATGGAGTTGCTTAATTCAGAAGATAAGGATCCTTGTTTTTTTGGCAGAACTGATGAACTAAGATTGATGAAAGAAAAATTGGAGCTTTTTAAAAAGAAAAATGTATCTCAATGTATAATCATTGAGGGAGAAGCAGGAGTGGGAAAATCTGCTTTAATTCAACAATTCATTAAGAAAAATGCTGATGACAGTATAATGGTATTGCTCAGTTACTGTTACCAGGCCGAAGAAAATTTCTGCCTAAGGCCTTGGAATATAATTCTGGAACAGCTTCTTAAAACACTGGACAAGCATAGAATAAAGATATCTCCAGCCAAATCTCAGGTATTGTCGTTATTTTTTCCTGCACTTCTATCTGATGCTCATGTTTCAGATGTCAATGAGATGATGAAATTGAATCCTTTAAGATACGGTCAGATTATAGAAATAATACTTGAACTTTTACAACAAGCAGCAATAGACAAGAAACTTATTCTGATTCTGGATGATATTCAGTGGGCGGACGATCAAAGTATAAAACTGGTTTATGAACTTCTTTTAAGAAGCAGAAGCATTCCAATCTTTTTTATCCTCAGCGGAAGAAATGAAAATCTTGATAATAAGTTGAAGTTGTTACATGCTTTATATCTCCACAACATATTGGAAGTTATTGAGTTAAAAAGGCTGTCAATGGAGGAGACTTTTGAATTCTGCAGATTCAAACTTAAAATGTATGAATTTGATGATGCGCTTTTGGAACAAATTTACAAAGAAACTGAGGGGAATATCTTTTTCATTATTGAAATTTTAAATCTGCTGAAAGAAGGAAAAGATATAAACAATCTCTCGAATAAAATGCAGTCAATTATGGAAAGTAGATTATCAACCGTATCTAAAGACGGAATTCAGGTTCTAAACATTATGTCAGTATTTTTTGACGAAGTGCCTTACAGTATTTTGCAAGAATTGAGCGGTAAAGAGCATATGAGACTGATTCGTATAATTGAAGAGCTGATACTAAAATATCTGATAAAAGAGGAAATAACCACTAACGGAGAGCTAGCATATCGTTTTACCCATATAAAGATTCATGAATATATTTACTCAAGACTTTCTGCGTCAAGAAAAAGATTTCTTCATAATAGAATTGCTTTATATCTGGAGGAAAAGTATTCTGCAGCAGAGTACGACGATAGAATTGTTATCCGACTTATACACCATTTTTATCAAAGCGGCAATAGGTTAAAAGAGTTAGAATATCGCATTAAAAGGGCCAAGATGTATGTATGTTTTGGATACGAACTCTTTCCGGTAATAGATGATAATGTATTTATGGAATTGGAAAACAGGTCTTTTGATTGTGATATATCTGAAAAGCAATTAACGAATATAGAATCATTGATAATAATGATGAGCAAAACAATGAGTACAAATCCGGATTTTATCAGGATGGAATCGGATTTTCTGGCAATGCAGGGAAGTCTTCATATACAAAAAGGCAATTATGAAGATGGGATAAGGATGATTGAAAGGTTGATAAATAAAGCTGAAAAAGAGGGGCATATAAATAATTTGCTAAAGGGACTTACTCAAATGTGCTATTACGGGATACAGACAGATAATAGGGAAATTCTTGCTGAGTATGCTGGTAAAATGTACCATATTTCAAAAAAGCACAATATGCATCAGGAGTATGGAATGGCTCTCAGATTTAATGGGTTATTGAAGCTTATGGAATCAGATTATGCCCAAGCTGAAAATTTGTTCAATGAATCCATTAGAATTTTTAAATCTTTGGAAACGTTATATAAAAAATATACTTTCAGCATTACTGCAGCGCTGAATTATATCGGAGATACACGTTTATTTTCAGGTAATAATGCAGAAGCTTTGAGGTTGTACGAAAAATGTATCGCTATGAGTGAAGGCAGAAGAAATTTTATGAGCATGAGTCTATTCTGTGCCAATGCTGGACATGCATCATTTAATATGGGCAATTATGACGAGTCCGGAATATTCTTTGAAAAGTCCTTAGCATATCTTAACGAAGTCAAAGGTGGATGGGTTCATCCAATAGCTAACAGTTTCAAAGCGTTATTGCTGGCTTATGAAGGGAATTATGAAGGAGC
>DUSG01000032.1 GCA_012842725.1 Clostridiales bacterium | reverse complement strand
GATGACAGCGTAGCTCTCATAACAGACGGAAGATTCTCCGGAGCTTCAAGAGGAGCCGCTATCGGTCATGTATCACCGGAAGCTGCTGCCGGAGGACTGATAGGAATAGTGGAAGATGGGGACTTGATAAGCATTGATATTCCAAACAATAAGCTTGAACTTTTAGTTGATGAAAAAACCATTGCTGAAAGAAAAGCAAAATTCGTACCAATCGAAAAACCTGTTCCTGATGGATATCTCAAACTATATCGTAAGCTTGTGACTTCAGCTAATACAGGAGCAATTTTCGAATACTAAAATCCTGGATGAACTGAAAAGTAAAGAAAAAATAAATAATAAGATTATAAGGGGGATAATGAGAATGAAAAGAATGAGCAGATTAGCATCAATCTTATTGGTTTTCGTCTTAGTATTAGTGCTTGCTTCTTGTTCAGGTCAGCCTGCGCAGACAGAAACAGGGAATACCGCTGATGAAGGATCAGAAGAAACAGTTGTTATCAAATTAGGGACAACCGTTAATGAACAGGACAGTTTCCAAGTTGCTGCTGAAAAGTTTGCAGAGCTGGTAGCAGAAAGGACTAATAACAAATATAAAATCGAAATTTATCCGAATGCTGCTTTGGGTGATGAGCGCACCATGTTGGAAAGCATGCAAATGGGCACACTGGACATGGGTATAATAACAAGTGGTCCCTTCGTGAACTTTGCACCGGAAATGGGCGTATTGGATTTGCCATTCTTGTTCAGCAGCAATGAAGAAGTATACAAAATTCTTGACGGCGAGATAGGCAAAGAACTTCTTTCAAAACTTGAACCTGTAGGCCTTAAAGGACTTGCATATGCAGAAAGGGGCTTCAGAAATCTTACCAACAGTGTAAGACCTGTTGAAAAAGCGGAGGATATTAAGGGCCTAAAGATAAGAGTCATGGAAAATGAGGTTTACATATCAACTTTTGAAGCATTGGGAGTTAACACAGTTCCAATGGCATGGACTGAAGCGCTTACTGCTTTGCAGCAAAAAACTATACAGGGACAGGAAAACCCTGTTAATGTAATTCACGCTTTCAAACTTTGGGAGTCACAGAAATATGTCACCATGACCAGACATGCCTATGCATCTGCAATAATAACAATGAGTCTTGACAGATTCAACAGCCTGCCTGCTGATGTGCAGCAAATATTCCTTGATGCGGCACAGGAAGCTGCAGAATATGAACGTCAATGGGTTGCAGATAATGAAGAAAGACAAATGGCAGAACTTGAACAAAACGGTATGGAAATCGTTAGAGAACCTGATGTAGAAAGCTTTAGGGCAGCAGTTAAAAGCGTATATGATAAATATCCTCAGTATAGCGAATACATTTCAAGGATTAATGCAGCTCTTAATAGGTAGCCGTTAAGGGGGATTATTTATGTCAGTTGTAAGAGCGATCAACAAAGTCAGTGATTTAGTAGACAAGGTATGCAGCGCCATTCTTGTGGCGCTGCTAATTGGTATGGTAATCACTACCTCGTTGCAAATAATATGCCGCGTTTTTTTTAGTGCTCTTTCATGGAGTGAAGAGCTCACCCGATACTTTTTGGTATGGTCAACCTTTATAGGTGCCAGCTGTGTATACAAAAAAGGTGGGCATATTTC
>DUSG01000248.1 GCA_012842725.1 Clostridiales bacterium | reverse complement strand
TATATTTGTTTTACTCATTTTTTTGTCTCCATATTTTTTGCTTAACTTCAATATCTTCATTTTACTTGATTTTAAAACATTTGTGCAGACCAAAAAATTTATACTTTCCTTAGCAATAAAAAAAGTATCGCACTTATGCGATACTTTTTTTCAAATGGAGCTGGTGAACGGAATCGAACCGCCAACCTGCTGATTACAAGTCAGCTGCTCTGCCTATTGAGCTACACCAGCTTATGATGGCGACCCAGAACGGGCTCGAACCGTCGACCTCCAGCGTGACAGGCTGGCATTCTAACCAACTGAACTACTGGGCCTCTTTTATATTATTCTTAGATATAAAAATGGTGGGCACAATAGGGCTTGAACCTATGACCCCCTGCTTGTAAGGCAGGTGCTCTCCCAGCTGAGCTATGCGCCCGAATATGGTGACCCGTAGGGGACTCGAACCCCTGTTACCGCCGTGAAAGGGCGATGTCTTAACCGCTTGACCAACGGGCCACGATGGTGATCCACCGGAGAATCGAACTCCGGACACCATGATTAAAAGTCATGTGCTCTACCGACTGAGCTAGTGGATCACTTTTGTGAGTAACGACGCTCACATTAATACATTCTACATGCTTAATAGCATTTTGTCAACATAATTTTTGTGTTTTTTTTATAGCAAATTTTGCTTTTGCTATTTAAATTAGTGATGTACTGATATTATAATAGCAATAATGAAATTTTTCAATAGTAAATACTGTTTATGACATATTTCTATCGATTTATCTTTTCTATTATATCCCTTGCTACAACTATGCCTGTCACTGAAGCCTGCATAAGTCCTCTTGTAATTCCTGCTCCATCTCCTATTGTATATAGGTTCTTTACTGAAGTTTCAAATTTATCATTTACCTGGACTTTACTGGAGTAAAATTTGCATTCTACACCATATAATAAAGTGTTTTTTGAATATAGACCAGGTGCTATATTATCAAAGGCCTTTAATGCCTCTATAATGGACACAAGGTATCTGTGAGGAAGCACATAACTCAAATCTCCGGGCACAGCATTCTTTAACGTGGGTATGGTGGTTGATTTTTTCAATCTGTCTTTGTCTGTTCTTCTTCCCTGAAGCAGATCTCCCAACCTCTGAACTAAAATACCGCCGCCTGTTAACATATTAGCCAGTCTTGCTATATATTTTCCATATTCTATAGGTTCTTTAAAGGGTTCGGTAAATCTGGTAGAAACCAGCAAAGCAAAATTTGTATTATCAGTTTTAAGATTCTCGTCTGCATAGCTATGGCCATTGACGAGAGCCAACCCACCTTCATAGTTTTCTTGTGACACAACACCGCCTGGATTCATGCAGAATGTTCTCACTTTGTTATCGAAAGTATCTGAATAATAAACCAGTTTAGCTTCATAAAGGTCCTTGGTCAAATGGTCCATAATGCTGTTAGGAACCTCTACTCTTACTCCGATATCAACCGCATTATTGTTGGTGCTTATGGATAATTTTCTGGTTTGTTCTGAAAGCCATTCTGCACCGCCTCTTCCAGGTGCTGCAACAATAAAGTCTCCTTCAATGGTTTTAATTTCATTGTCTTTTGTACGGATAACAACAGCTTTAGCTGTTCTGTTTTCTTCCAATATATCTATTACCGTAGTCATTTCTGAAAAAGTAACTTTGCCGTCATTAACCAAATAATCATACATACCTTCTAAAACATAATATGCTTTTTCCGTTCCCAAATGTCTCACAGGACAAGGTATCAGCTGAATATTATGCTTCGATGCTTCATATTTGATATCGTCTATTACTTTGCTGTTTAATCCGTGTACTTCACTTTGAGCTCCGAAACTTAAATAAATAGAATCGGCATAATCTATCAATTCTTTTGCCTCATCTTCTGTCATGTAATCAGTTATATTTCCTCCTACTTCCGGACTTAAGGACAACTTGCCATCACTAAATGCTCCCGCACCTGACCATCCAAAGGTTATACCGCATGGGTCGCAGCCTGCGCATCTTCCAAGATTTCTGGCAG
The DNA here is from genome assembly GCA_012842725.1 of Clostridiales bacterium. Taxonomy (GTDB): domain Bacteria; phylum Bacillota; class Clostridia; order Lutisporales; family Lutisporaceae; genus Lutispora. Next base: position 9,155 of record DUSG01000248.1, on the reverse strand, counting down.
GACATTTTCTCTGGGACAAAGCCCTTCCTTTATCCAATATTAGTATATCCAAACCTTTTTTCTTCTTTACTAGTTCCAAAGCAGTAAATATACCTGCAGGTCCAGCGCCTATAATTATCACATCATATTTATTTTTCATATTTTTCACCCTTTTTAAGCAATTTCCCTTTGTCCACAAGTCATAATTTTCATGGAATTCTGACCGTATTTTATATTAACAGATGTAATTTTTATAGTCAACTAAAAGCACAAGTTATCAACAGCCCATGTTTTTTGACATATTTCTCAGGTTTAATTCAACATTTATTATGTAAATCTGCCATTTTTATGCATATTGAATCAAGATTCTGTATTTTCTACTTTGCGTCTTTTACAGATTTTAAATCCACATTATCCACATTATCCACAGAGATATGCACATATGTTCGAATAATCGTTTCTATACATGTGATTTCAATAATTGAAGAATAGCTATTTTTTGCATTATTCAACTTATCCACCTTTTACATAATATTCTGTGGATAACTTGATGATATTCATTAAATTTATAAAAAATAACCGCGAAAATAGCGATTTATATTTTTGCTTTATCTACAAATTTTGTAAATTGACCTAACCATACCAATTCCACTACACCGGTAGGGCCGTTTCTTTGCTTGGCAATAATCACTTCACCAATATTCTTTTTGTCCGTATCAGGATTGTAATATTCATCCCTGTACAGAAGCATTACAACATCTGCGTCCTGTTCAATAGCTCCTGATTCTCTGAGGTCTGATAATACAGGCCTGTGATCGGATCTCATCTCCGGTGCACGGCTTAGCTGAGAAAGCGCAATTACAGGCACGTCCAGTTCTCTGGCAAGGGCTTTTAAAGACCTTGATATATCAGAGACTTCCTGTTGCCTGCTGTCATATTTGCTGCCGCCTGACATGAGCTGTAAGTAGTCTATGGCAACCAAGCCTAAACCATGTTCTATCTTCAATCTTCTGCATTTAGCTCTCATCTCTGTTATGGTGATGGCAGGTGTATCATCTATAAATATTGGCTTATCAGCCAATACACCCATGGCTCTGGCCAGCTTTATCCATTCATCTTCCGTTATGTCTCCGGTTCTCAGCCTATGAGCATCTATTAAAGCTTCTGCACAAAGCAACCTTTGTGAAAGCTGTTCTTTAGACATTTCAAGGGAAAATACAGCTACAGGAATTCTCTCCCTGACAGCTACATGATGTACAATGTTCATCATAAGTGCCGATTTTCCCATGGAAGGCCTTCCTGCAATCAATATAAAATCTGATTTCTGCAGACCGGATAATTTATTGTCTAAATCAACAAAACCTGTTGGTATTCCGGTTATTTTACCCTTTTTTAAATACAGCTCTTCAATTTTGTCAAAATTGGAAGTCAAAATCTGCTTAATGGGCACAAAGCCTCTTGTGGACCTGCTCAAAGAAATATCGAATATGCTTTTTTCTGCCTGATCTATTATTTCACCGGAATCTTCAGGGTTTTCGTAACATTTGGACATAATATCGCTGGAAGATTTTATAAGCTTTCTCAGCAAAGATTTTTCTTCAACAATCTTTACGTAATATTCTATATTGTGAGTTGTGGGAACAATATTCATAAGCTGAGTAAGGTATGTAATACCACCGACAGCTTCAAGGGTATTCCTGCCTTTTAATTTTTCCGTTAAGGTAATCAAATCTACTGGTTTATTCTCATTATATATATCTATAATTGCTTCGAATATTTCCTTATGGACTTCTCTGTAGAAATCATCACCTTTCAGCACCTCAGAAGCAGTGGATATAGCTTCTTTATCCAATAACATGGCTCCTAAAACAGATTGTTCTGCTTCTATGCTATGCGGTGGTATCCTTTGGATTAATTCATTCATAATCACACCTCACAATAAATTAAGCTATCTGGTTAAAAATTCCACTACTTCTTTTATATTGCCTACATAAACTATGTTTATACCTTTAATATCTGCTGCATCTTTTTTATTCCCATAAGGTATTAACATATATTTAAAACCTTCCCTGATTGCTGCGTTTATTTTTTCCCTTACTCCTCCAACTGCTTTGACATCTCCAGTTATGGATATCTCACCGGTAATGCAGCAATCCTTAGGTACAGGCTTTTTCATTATTGCAGAATAAAGAAGACATGTTAATGCCAGCCCTGCAGAAGGACCGTCTACTTTAGCTCCTCCCACACAATTAACATGTATATCATATTCGTCTGGGTTTATGCCCATATTATATTTTAACACAGTCAGAGCATTAAAAAGTGAGTCCCTTATCATTGAACCTGCCGTTTCATTAAACCTTACGGAGCCTCTTTCATCTTCCCTTTTAAAAGCCAAAGCTTCAAATTCAATGATACTTCCGTAATATCTGCTTACTCCTGCTCCATATATTTTTCCAATCTCTTTTCCCATCCGATTCAAATTATATTCATCTCTCACCAAAGGACCCAACACCATTCTGGCTCTGTCATAGTCTATTACTACTTTATCCTTTGGGTTTTCATATAAAAAGCTTGAATAACAATCCAATAACACATTTATAGCTTTTCTGGCATCATAAACGCATCTGCTTATCAATTCTTTTGCATCTTCATCTATGCTTATCCCCAGCCTGTTTGCACCGTTTTCCAGTATATCTTGTATATCTTCCGGACTAAGAGGTTCAAAAAATATTTCAGCACATCTGGATCTCAATGCGGGATTGATCTCTTCAGGTCTTCTGGTGGTAGCTCCAATAAGTATGAAATCTGCCGGTGCTCCTTCCTTGAAAAGCATGTGGATGTATTTTGGAATTTCATCACTGTTTTCATCGTAATATGAAGATTCAAAGCTCACTTTTTTGTCTTCAAGAACTTTTAACAGTTTATTCTGCAGCATTTCATCCAGCTCACCAATTTCATCTATAAACAATATCCCTCCATGAGCTTCCGTCACCATGCCTGGCTTTGGTTCCGGTATACCCACTTCTGAAAGGTCTTTTTTTGCTCCTTGATAGATGGGATCATGTACAGAACCGAGAAGTGGATTTACCGCTTCCCTGGGATCCCATCTCAGTGTAGCCCCATTTACTTCAATAAAAGGCGCATCTTTGCGAAAAGGACTGTATTCCTTTTCCTTGGCCAATTTGAGAGCTATCCTGGCAGCAGAAGTTTTACCTACCCCTGGAGGGCCGTAGATAATGACATGTTGGGGAAAAGGAGATGCAATTTTTGATATCAGGCTCTTTACTCCTTTTGATTGCCCGATTATTTCATCTTCTTTCTGCGGTCTTAGTATATCCGATATCTGTCTGGACAAAGTGATACTTTTTTTCTTCTCCAAATCCGCATATTTTTTAAGAGTAGATGAATTTTCACAATTATTGCAATGTTTTTTGATTATCTGTAATTTAATCTGGTTTAAGTACTCCTTTTCATTTTGTTGAATCTTGTTTAATATTTCCCTTTTTATGAGATTTTCTGTATATACTCTTGCAGCTTTATCCGACAGCTTGTCCCTTATGATTTCCAAAAGATTGCTCAATTCTTCTTCAGTCTGGGATGCAGCAAATTCTTCTTCAGGAATAATAATTTCCCGAAGCTTCATTACTTTTTCCTTTGGATCTTTTAAATCCTCAATACCTGAAAGCTTCATTTCCCCATATATTTTTTTACTGTAATCGATAAGTACATCCAATAATTGATCCTTGCTGTATAAGCTACTTTGTTCCAAATTTATCCCTCTTCTCTATTCTTGTACAACAGTTACTTTAACCTTTGCCGATATCTCAGGATAAACTTTTATTTCAACTTCTTGCGTACCCAGAGATTTTATGGCATCATCAAGAACTATTTTCTTTTTATCTATTTCAATTTTATGTTCTTTTTTAATAATATCAGCGATATCTTTGGCAGTAATGGAACCAAACAGCTTACCGCCGGCTCCGGCCTTGGTCTTTATGGCTACTTCAATTTTGCTCAGCCTTTCTGCTAAAGCTTTGGCTTCTTCCATTTCCTGTCTCTTTTTGTTCTCCAGAGCGCTCTTCTTCTGAGATATTTCGTTCAGCTTGCCCTTTGTAGCTTCCACTGCCAAGCCTTTTGGAAAAAGAAAGTTTCTTGCATAACCATCGCTGACATCTACCACGTCATCCTTTTTACCCAATGCCTTCACATCTTGCAAAAGAACTACCTTCATCTTCGTTCACCTTCCTTCAAATACTCATCTATTGCATTCTTAACCATGGAGATTGCTTCTTCCATGCTGATGCCGGAAAGCTGAGCTCCTGCTACGGTCAAATGGCCGCCTCCTCCTAATTTCTCTAGAACAATCTGTACATTTATATCACCAAGAGAGCGACCGCTTATATAAATATATCCTTCTCTCTCGGATAGTACAAAAGATGCATTGATGCCTTTGATGTTCAACAGTTCATCTGCTGCCTGAGCTGCGATGAGAGCCGGATTGGCAACATCCTTCGGTATATACGAAATTGCAATATTGTTTCTGAACATTTGGGCCTTTTGCACAACCTCTGCCCTTGCCAAGAATGTTTCCATATCATCTTGGAAAAGCTGCCTTGTCAAAGTGGTATCAGCTCCTGCTCTTCTTAAGAAAGATGCGGCTTCAAAGGTTCTGACTCCTGTCTGGAATGAGAAATTCTTAGTATCTATGAAGATACCCGCTAATAAAGCTTCCGCTTCTATCTGTTTAATTTTAGGCTTTTCAAACATATACTGCAAAATCTCTGTAACCAGTTCGCTGGTGGATGAGGCATATGGTTCTATATACGTCAATACCGCATCGTCCACAAATTCCGTACCTCTGCGGTGATGGTCTATTATAACCTTTTTCTCTATTTTGTTGATCAGTTGCGGTTCTACCGTGAAACTTGGTCTATGTACATCCACTATGATTAGCAGGGTACCTTTGCTGTCATAGCTCAAAGCCTCATCTCCGCTTATAAATACATTATCATATTCCTCGTCTTCACGAAGCTCATTCATTAAATTCTCTATTCCGGCATTTGTTCTGTTCAATACTATTCTAACGGGTTTGTTCTGGTTTTTACAACACCTATATATTCCCAATGAAGCTCCAAGGCAATCCAAATCCGCCATCTCGTGTCCCATTATCAGTATGTCTTGTGCCTGTTCAATCAGTTGCCTCAGTGCATAAGCTATAACTCTTGCTTTAACTTTTGTTCTTTTTTCAACGGCTTTTGATTTACCGCCGTAAAAAGATAATTTATCATGATTTTTGACTACCGCCTGGTCTCCCCCTCTTGCAAGGGCTATATCCACAGCACTTTTTGCAAATTTCTGAAGCTCGCTGTAAGTTTTACCGTTTACTCCCACACCTATGCTTAATGTAAGGGGAATCTGATTTCCTGAATTTATTTCTCTCACTTTGTCCAAGATTTCAAAACGATTTTCCTCCATCAGCGCCAACTGCTTCTGTGTAAAATGAAGAATATATTCTCCGTTTGAAAATTTCTGTATCGACGCATTGTTCAATAAAGCCCAGGAACCAATTATTCTGTCTATATCAGCCAGTATTATGGGTTGATGAACTTCATCCACATCCTTCATCACTTCGTCAAGGTTATCCACTTCCAATATGGCTGCCACTGCCTTTTCTTCCAAATATCTGTTTTTCAGCTGCACATAATCAGTCTTATCTACCAGATAGATAATAATTATCTGTTTTTCATTATCATCCTCTGATATGTCGAAAATCTCGCAATATAAATCGTAAAACCTATCCTTTATACTTGCATTTTTAAATTCCCTTTTTCCTTCTTTTAAAACCATATCTAAGTCGATACTAGGCAGATAGTTCTTTACGTTTTCATCCAGCATGTAGTTTCCTTTAAATATTTCATGAAATAAAGAGTTATACCAGCTTATGTTTCCTTCCTGGTCACAGATAACTAACGGAAAAGGCAGGTTAAGTATAGCATTTTTAGTAGCAAAATCTACATTTTCCGATAGTTTTTCTATGTAAAGCCTCAATTCTTCTTTTTTTTGGATTTTTTCCTTTATGTTGTAATAAACAAGATAGATTAACAGTGCAATGCCAAACAATCCAATGTACAGATTATAAAAGCTGATAACCATAACGCTAATGCCTATGATCCACAGATAGATATTGGGATCAGGCATCAGCATCCTATGGGTAAACCTGCCTTTCATCATATCCCCCCGATATGTTTTTTTCTTAATTTTCTCAGGTCAAAAATTGTATCTATAAGTCCTGCTATGGCAAGATAATTAGATAAGCTTGTAAACAGTAAGAATAAAATTATTGCTTTTAAAGCTTTCCTTATGCCGTATTTATCCAATAGGAAAGAAACTGCAGCTAAACCTATGATTGTAAAAACCCACTTTATTATATATATTACATTTATTTGGACAGTATCCATGTTAGGAATCCCTAAATTGGAAGCAATTATTGTCAGAAGCAAAATAATCATCATGCCTATGGAAAAGTTATCCGGTACCCTCCAGCATGAAAATGGCTTCAAATCTTCTATATAAAGTTTCATTCTGCCCAGTACCAATCTGACAAACTTATAATTTATGAAAGAAAAAAGCATACCGCTCAGTAAAAATAAAGTAGGTATTACATGACGTATTGCTGTGAGACTTTCTTTCATAGTGTCAATTGTGGCCTTTAATTGCTCCTCTGCAACTCCCAAAGATCTGTATACTTCCGCTGCTGAATCAATAGATTGGCTCATCAGGTTCATCATTTCTTCCACAGCATTTGCAGCGGATTGGCCTACTATAAAAAATCCAAGCAATATGCCAAGTACAGAACATACAGCCAATACTAGTCCTGATATGGTTACATTTATTAAGGGTTTGACTCTCTTATACATCAATGTACCCATTACTATCCCTGCTATTCCAAAAACCAGAAACATGTATAAACCGCTAAAAGGTTCTGTAAATATTCCAACAATCAATGCTGCCACTATTGCAGAGATTAAACTTACTTTAAAACCGTTTCTAAATCCAACTATTATGATGGGGGTAGGCCAGAGCATACCTAATAAAGATAAAAAAGGCATATAATAAACCATGATACCTAATACAGCCGTTACAGAAGCTAATATTGCACCTTCAACCAATGCTTTCGTGTTCATCTTACTCATGTTGCACCTCTTCTAATGTTTCTGAAAATATTCCGAAAGGTCAGAAAGATCGCCATACCACTTTTCCGTTTCATGGCCTTCCAACATACCAATTTTTATTTTGTCCATTATTTTGGAATCAATTACACTAAAAGACAATCCCAGCCTTTTGCCCAATAAATATGTAACCAATATAATATTTGCCAGAATATCCAAAAGGGCTTCACGATTTGCTTTAGTATTTTTCAGCAATATCTGATACAAAGATGCCACAGATGTCAGAAGTTCGCTTTTCAGGAATTCTATGATTTTTATATTTCTGGTAATGTCCGTTTCCTTATGCAAAACTATCCCCCCAGTGACCGATAATATTTATCATTGTAAACCATGCATGCCTTCTATTTTTTGCTGATATTTATTCATTATAATAACATACTGAAACTGTATTCACAATAAAATAAAAACCCGGTTTTATCCGGGTTGAGCATTATTCTGCTGTAAAAGGCAATAAAGCAATGTTCCTCGCTCTTTTTATTGCAACTGTAAGCTGTCTTTGATGTTTTGCGCAATTTCCTGAAATTCTTCTGGGTATTATTTTACCTCTTTCAGTTATATACTTGCGCAATCTGTTAACATCTTTATAATCTATCCTCTCAATTTTATCTATGCAAAAGTTGCACACACGCTTCTTTGCTTTGCGCATTTTACCACCACCTGTATTTCCAAGTTTATTCAAAAAATTCACTCCTAATCATATTAAAATGGAAGATCATCTTCCTCTTCTATTGGATGGAAATCCTCTACATCAATGCCAAAACCAGCTGGTTCGGTCTGGCCTCTTGAATCAGGAGCCCTATCCAAAAAACCAATCTCATCGGCTACTACCTCATACGTGTAATGGCGTCTACCCTCTTGGTCGTCCCAGGTTCTGGATTGAAGTCTACCGGACACAGATACCAGCCTGCCTTTTCTCATATACTTATGAACATTCTCGGCTACCTTGCCAAATACCACTATAGGCAAAAAATCTGCTGTCTGTTGTCCATCCTTCTTATAAACCCTATCCACTGCTATTGTGAACCTGGTGATTGCCAATTGGCTGTCGGGAGTATACCTTATTTCAGGATCCCTAGTCAGTCTTCCAACAAGGGCAACTCTATTCATACTATTTACACCGCCTTTTTATTTATCAATCCTTACGATGAGATGTCTAATAACGTCTTCTGTAATGCCGAACACTCTATCCAATTCCTTAGGCAAACTGCTATTAGCCTTATACTTCATATAAACATAATAGCCTTCCTTATAATACTGTATTGGATAGGCAAGCTTTCTTTTTCCCCATTCGTCTATTGTATCCATTTCTCCGTTTTCTTCAATGATATTCTTGAATCTTTCAACAGCAGCCTTTATAGCTTCTTCTTCCATATCTGGCTTTAAGATGTATATGGTTTCATACAAATTCATTTCGATTCACCTCCTCCCCACGGACTAACGGCCCTGTTTTTACAGAGCGAGGAATTTACGCCATAATATTATATCATTAGACTTTTTCAACATCAACTATTTATTCTAAATATTTTCTTCAGATTCAACAGATTTTATTACTTTTTTCACAGATTTCTCAAATTTAACTCTCGGAAGCATTACAATCCTGCCACAACCAAGGCACTTCATCTTAAAATCCGCGCCTACTCTTGTAACTTCCCATTCTTTACTGCCGCATGGATGTACCTTTCTGGTTTCAACAATATCACCTACATTGAACTTTTTTGGATAATACATAGCAGCCTCCTTTTATTCTTTATCTTTAAAATCAATATTTATTCTTCTTGGATATGGTATCTCAATTTTTTCTCTGTCAAAAGCCTCTTTTATTTCCTTTCTTACTTCCCTTTCCACAGACCAATGTTTCAATGGCAGAGTCCTTATTATCATTCTTATCTTCACTTCACAATTTCCAATACTTGTTACTCCTAGAACCACCGGTGGTTCGACCACTTT
>DUSG01000247.1 GCA_012842725.1 Clostridiales bacterium | reverse complement strand
TCTATGCCTGTAAACACGGCCAGTTTACCCTTGTATTCTTCCATGGACAGTATTGCAACTGCACCTACCTGTGCCATGGCTTCCACAATCAAAACTCCCGGCATTATAGGATTACCGGGAAAGTGTCCCTGAAAAAAAGGTTCATTTATTGTTACATTCTTTATACCTACAGCTCGTTTACCTTCTTCTATTTCAATAATCTTATCCACCAGTAGAAAAGGATATCTATGGGGTATTATATTCTGTATCTCTTTTGCATCCAACATTCGCTATACCTCTTCTTCATTATTTAAATTTCTGACCAGTTGCTGATAAAGCATTTCTCCCAAACCTAAACCTTTTCCTTTGGAAGCTTCTTCAGCATACTTCTCATATAGCATGTCTTCATATACATTTTGTGCAAAGCTTTCCTCTATAAGTCCGGACTTCTCTACGGTATTCCTCATGCTTTTAAACATAATGTTTAAGAAAATGGATTCCAAATCCCTGCAAGCTTCTCTCAGCTTTTCCTTATCTTTTTCCTTCGCAGCTTTCTTCAGCATCTCTTCAAAGGATTCGGTTTCGGTAACCTTTGCTTTATCTACAGCCATCTTCATTTGTATATTATAATCAGAATTAATGGGATTTATCAATATTCCCACCTCTCAAATACTATCTTCTCAGGTTATTAGCTAGGCTCAGCATTTCATCCGCAGTCTGGATGGATTTTGAGTTAATCTCATAAGCTCTCTGAGCTTCAATAAGCTTGACCATTTCCTCAACTATCTGAACATTTGAATATTCCAAAAATCCTTGGAGTATTTTACCGCCTGAACCGTCATTCCCTGTATCAACAGGTTCACCGCTGGCACTTGTAGCCCTATATAGGTTACTGCCGACACTCTCTAATCCTGCCGGATTTGCAAAAGTAACTATTGTCAATCCTCCTATCTCGTCCAAAGTGCCATCAGTTCTTTTAACAGTTATGATTCCTGCTTCATCTATTATAACCTGTTCAATATCTTCTTCTAATTCAATATCTCCCATATCCCCTTGTACAAAATAACCGTCGGATGTAACAAGTCTAACGCTGTCGCCATCTACAGATAGCTTAAAGCTTCCATCTCTTGTAAACAATTCTTCTCCGTTAGGACCTAAAACCATAAAGAAACCTTGTCCATCTATTGCCAAATCATAAGGATTGGAAGTCTGTTCCAAATTACCGGTTGTGAAAAATTTGGTTATTGCAGAAGTCCTTACTCCGTGGCCTACTTGTACACTTACCGGTCTTCCCTGCCCATCTCTTATGGTATCTCTTTCCAGAGTTTCATAAAGAAGATCTTTAAACTCTGCTCTCGTTTTTTTGTAACCTATTGTATTCACATTTGCCAAATTGTTGGAAATGTTATCTACGTTAAGCTGTTGAGCTATCAACCCCGTACTTGCAGTCCATAGTGCTCTCATCATATTTCATACCCCCTATAGCCTTCCTACTTCATTAACCGCTTTTTCTAACAATTCATCATGAGCTCTTATAAGCCTTTGGTTTGCCTCATAAGATCTCAGCATTGTTATCATATCCGTCATTTCTTTTACCGCATTGACATTGGAACCTTCTATAAATCCTTGCTTTATAGTACTTTCAAAAGCTTTTTCCTGTCCCATCCACTCTTCTGATATTATGGTATATAAATTGCTTCCTTCTTTCATCAAAGCACTGTAATCCTGAAAATCCACAAGCTTTAATCTGTCAATCAGCTCACCGCCGGAATAGATATTTCCTTTTTCATCAATCCTGATATCATTTCCGTTGATTTGTATGTAACCATTTTCTCCTAATACCATATGGCCATCTTTGGTAACTATATAACCGTCAGCATTTAATGAGAAACTGCCGTCCCTCGTATATCTCTCACCGTTTTCTGTCTCAACTGTGAAGAATCCACTTCCGCTTATGGCGACATCCAATGGATTCTCCGTGGGGCTTAAACTACCTTGTGTAAAATCCGTAACAACAACACTGGTATGAACTCCTGCATTCATTGTGC
>DUSG01000246.1 GCA_012842725.1 Clostridiales bacterium | reverse complement strand
TATAAAGATTTGCATTTTGGTACCGGTGGCCTCAGGGGAATAATAGGAGCGGGTACCAACAGGATGAACAGATATACAGTTGCAAAAGCTACCAAGGGGCTGGCGAATTATATAAAAAAACAAGGGGAAAAGGACCCATCAGTGGTTATTGCCTATGATTCCAGGCGCTTTTCAAAAGAATTTGCACAGGAAGCGGCAGGAGTGTTGTTGAAAAACGATATAAAAGTATATCTTTTTGAAGATGTAAGGCCAACACCGGAGTTGTCCTTTGCGGTAAGGGAGACAAAATCCATAGCAGGCATAGTGATAACTGCCAGCCATAATCCTCCTGAATATAATGGCTACAAGGTCTATTGGAAGGATGGAGGACAAGTAGTTGACCCTGTGGCTTCGGAACTTATGAAGGAAATAAACAGCATATCGGATTTTTCCAATATAGAGTGTCTCCATGGATGTTCTTTGGATGGTTTTGATAAACTGAAAATATTAGGCGAAGAGATGGATAAAAAGTATATTGAAAAAGTTAAATCCCTGTCATTGAATCCTCAAGCCATAGAGAAGCAAAAGGACTTGTCCGTCGTTTATACGCCACTTCATGGAACAGGAAACAAACTTGTAAGCAGGGTGTTAAGAGAAATAGGTTTTGAAAATGTTCATGTAGTCAAGGAACAGGAGAAACCAGACGGCTCATTTCCTACAGTTAAATACCCAAATCCTGAGGAAGACGGCAGTTTTGAACTTGCTTTGAAATTAGCAAAGGAAGTGGATGGAGATATAATATTGGCTACTGACCCGGATTGCGACAGAGTGGGAGTAATGATTAAAACATCGGCGGGAGAATATTATAAGCTTACGGGTAATCAGACGGGAGCTCTTCTGGCGCATTATATAATCAGTTCCTTGCAGAAGAAAGGTATGCTGAAAGAGAACAGTTTTTTAGTTGATACAATCGTTACGGGAAAAATGGGACAGAAGATTGCCGAAAAATACGGTGTAGAAACGGTTTCCACATTGACAGGATTTAAATATATAGCTCAGCAGATTAAGAACCTGGAAGATGAAGGCGACAAAAAATTTGTATTTGGCTATGAAGAAAGCTACGGTTTTCTGACTGGAAGTTTTGTTAGAGATAAAGACGGGGTAATAGCTTCCATGCTTCTATGCGAGATGGCGGCTTTTTATAAAGAGCAGGGTATGACTCTTTATGATGCTCTGATGAAGCTTTATGAAGAGTATGGATATCATAAAGAGGAACTTTTTTCTATAGTAATGGAAGGAAAAGAAGGAGCTTTGGCTATCCGTAGCACGATGGAACGAATGAGAAACAATCCTCCTGAAACCATAGCTGGTTTGAACGTTGCTGAGATAAGGGATTATTTGGTTTATGAAGGTCCCATAAAGCTGCCGAAAGAGAATATGTTGTATTTTATACTGGAGGAAGGTAGCTGGTTTGCCATAAGGCCCTCAGGTACCGAACCAAAACTGAAGGTGTATATAGGCACAGTAAGCGATTCCGCGTCAGAGGCACAGAAGAAAATTGAAAGGCTCAGCAGCCATATAAAGTCAATGCTTTCATATAATGAGTAAAGTATATTAAATAATTAAATATTTCACAAAAAATAGAGGATTAATTGAAAACGTATTGAATATATATATGGTTCAAAGATAATAGATGAATAAAATACTTAGGAGGTTTATGAAATGGAAAAAGCCTTAATAAGAGTGAGGATGAGTGCCCATGATGCCCACTACGGAGGAAATCTTGTAGATGGCGCCAGAATGTTGGGACTTTTCGGGGATGTAGCAACAGAATTGCTGATAAGACATGACGGAGATGAAGGGCTTTTCGTAGCTTATGATAGCGTTGAATTTTTAGCTCCTGTATTTGCAGGTGATTACATTGAAGCAGAGGGCTACATAGAAAAAGTGGGTAATACTTCAAGGAAAATGAAATTTGAAGCAAGGAAAGTTATTCAGGCAAGACCTGATATAAACGAATCGGCTGCTGATGTATTGGAGACTCCGATAGTTGTTTGCAGAGCCAGCGGAACCTGTGTGGTTCCAAAAGATAAACAAAGGAAACAAGCATAACAAATTGTGATAAATTATATTTTCAACAAATCACAATGATAATGTTATAGGAGGTACATTAAATGGATAAACTTATTATAACTGCTGCATTAACCGGAGCGGAGGTAACCAGGGAGCAGCAACCTAATTTGCCAATTACTCCTGATGAAATAGCTGAAGCAGCATATGAGGCGTATAAAGCCGGTGCGTCAATTGTTCATGTTCATGCAAGAAAACCCGACGGAACACCTACTCAGGACATTGAAGTGTACAGAGAGATAAAGGAAAAGATTGAGGCTAAGTGCAATGTGATTTTCCAACCTTCCACCGGAGGTGCTGTATGGCATACTGCAGAGGAAAGGATTCAGCCAGTGCTTTTGAAACCTGAAATGGCTTCTTTGACATTAGGTACATGCAATTTCGGACCTGACGTATTCATGAATACTGAGGAATATATCGAAAAATTTGCAAAGACAATGCTGGAAAACGGTGTAAAACCTGAAGTAGAGATTTTCGAAAAAGGCATGATAGATAACGCTATGAGATTGGTGAAGAAGGGACTTCTCAAAACGCCTATTCACTTTGATTTTGTTATGGGAGTTCCCGGAGCTATATCGGGAGAACCCAGAGACCTTATGTATCTGGCTAACAGCATACCTCCAGGAAGCACTTGGACTGTAGCAGGTATAGGAAGATATGAACTTCCACTGGCAGTTATGGCTATTGTAATGGGAGGTCATGTAAGGGTAGGATTTGAAGATAATATTTATTACAGTAAGGGCGTATTGGCAGAGTCCAATGCACAGTTGGTTGCAAGGATAGCAAGGATTGCAAAGGAATGCGGCAGAGAGGTGGCAACACCTGATGAAGCCAGGGAAATTTTAGGTTTAACCAAAAAATAGAAGGATTATATAAATAGTTGTAGAAATAAAATAAGGAGGGGGGATATGGAATGGTATTCGATACTAATATAAGCATATCTGTAAGATGTACGAAATGCGGCAGACTTATAATAGATGATATGAGTTTTTTTCAGATGAAGAATGGGAATATGGTATGTACCAGGTGTAGTTGCGGGGAAGTCGTAGCAAAAGTGAAAAGCCGGGACTTCAAAACCTTCCATGTAATCATCCCTTGCCTTATTTGCGGTAAGGAACATAAGTATGTATACACATGGGAATCCTTACCTTGGGAAAAAGTAAAAATACTTAGCTGTCCTTCCAGCTTCTTTGATTTAGCCTTCATTGGTGGTCAAAAACCCATAAGAAACTTCGTAAGAAAAAGACAAAAAGATATAAAAGAATTGTTTGAGGC
>DUSG01000031.1 GCA_012842725.1 Clostridiales bacterium | reverse complement strand
TTGGATGCAGCACCTGTTTTGATGAATGGACATGCCATGATTCCATTGAGGTTTTTTGCTGAAAGTCTTGGAGGGCAAGTTGAATGGAATAATGAATCTTCTACGGTGATGATAACATGCAAATTTGCCACAAATCCTAAATATGAAATGAATTATAGAGGCAATTCCGGAGGGAATGTTTTTAGACGAGGAGTTATTGCTGAACAGGGGGACTGGATATATTTTAGTGATGACAATGACACGTACGGTCTCTATAAAATCAAAAAAGACGGCACTTCGTTAACGGCTTTGAGTAAAGAAGATTACCCCAGCAGTATAAATGTTGTTGGAAACTGGATATATTACGCATGCTCTTATACTGATTCTGAAGGAAACTACCGTTGGGGAATAGCCAAAATGTGTGTTGATGGTACAAAAAAACAGATTTTACTCTCAAATATAAATGTTCTAGGTTTCAGGATAGAAGGGGATTATTTGTATCTTATAAACGGTGATGATAATGAAAGCATATATGTTGCTAAAACAGATGGAACGGGTTTAAAAAAGCTTACATCCCATCCTAGCAACAGATATATAAATTATTTTTTAGTCAGCGATGGTTATGTATACTACAACAATATTTATAACTATAGCGGAGAATATTACGGTTTTTACAGGGTAAAGAATGACGGAACGGATTTTAAGGCATACGGAACATACTGCTTTTTTACGGAAGTAAAGGATGATTATATTTATTGTCAATTCCCCTATGATCCTGATTTTAAACTGTATAAAATGAACGTTGACGGGTCAGAAACCAAATTAGTAATAGATGATATATTAGATGGGTACATAGTTACTGATAATTATATCTACTATGAAAACTATAATGAAAACTATGCATTATATCGCATTAATAAGGATGGTAGCGGCAAAACATTGATTGATAATTCTCATTGCACTATAGTGGGCAGCTTTGGAGATTGGGTTGTCTATCATAATGAAAAACTGGTCAGATATTTAGTTAAACCAGGAAGTACCGAGAAAATAGAGATGAAATTCATCAACTTGGCTTTATATGCTGACAAATATGGTATAAAGCCCTATGTTGAGGATTTGTCCAAAAGAGGCAATTCTGTAGCAAACAACAGAGGCAGGGCAATTGCGGCAAAAGAAGGGGAATGGATTTATTATATTAAGCCGGTCAATCCCAACAGCATTCAATATTCATATGCAGGCAAAATATATAAAGCCAAGGAAGACGGTACAGGAGAGACTTTGGTTTGCAGTGACTTGGCCAGCAATATAAATGTGAAAGACGGCTGGATATATTATACCAAATATATTTTTGGGCAACATGACCCAATATATAAAATAAGAACCGATGGAACAGGCAAGACGCAGCTGAAAACAGATATTAAAGGCAATCAGGATTATCTTCAGATTGTGGGAGATTGGATTTACTATAAAGAAGGATATATGGGTAGAGACATAATGCGCATGAAATTAGACGGTTCAAACAGACAATCATTAGTTACCAATATAGATGATTTAGTTCAGGATTTCCTGGTAGTGGGAGATTGGATATACTATTCCAAGACTGACCCGGTTAAAGATAACTATTATTCAATTTTCCCATATAAAATGAAGACAGACGGATCCATGAAATCCAGAATAGATGATGAGCCTTCCGCGGGCATGATAGTATTTGGAGACTATATATATTTAGGTTTTGGGAGAATGTATGAAAGTGATAGGACAGTAAAAATTGACGGAACTGAAAAAGCCGTATCAACATTGAATGTAGTAAATATGGATGAAGAGTGGATATATTATTGGGATTATGAGTATTACTCTCATGAGGATTATAAGGAAAAGCTGTACAGGGTAAGAATGGACGGAACAGGAAACACTCTTGTATTTGAGTCAAGGTATATAAGACAGGTAAATTTTGCAGGTGATTGGATATTTATTGTAGCCAATACAAATGAGTATGATGATAACCTGTATAGGGTGAAAAAGGATGGCACTGCTGTGATGAAACTGACCAATAATTAAGTAATTGTGGACATTTAATGGGTAAGGTAAGACCTTGAAATATTATTGATAAGGAAGGTGTGCAAAGTGGAAAATAGAAAATTATCCATCTGCATGATTGGCTTTGGTAATGCAGGGAAGGAATTCTGCAGATTGCTTATAAAAAAGAGGGAAGAAATCAAGGATACATATGATTTCGATGTAATTGTCACTGCCATTTCTACAAAATCAAAGGGTGCCCTTTATGATCCAACGGGTGTAGACCTGAGCAGAGCGTTACATGAAGTAGAGTCGGAAGGGAGATTTTCTGAGAATAATCCTAAGAGGACAGATGGCAGCACCTTGGAAATCATAAAAAAATCAGGGGCAGATGTGCTCATCGAGCTCAGCACACTTTCCATAAAGGACGGCCAGCCGGCAATCAGCCACATTGAAGAAGCTTTTAGGAACAACATGCATGTCATAACTGCCAATAAAGGCCCCATAGCCTGGGATTACAAAAGGTTAAAGAGAATGGCAAATGAAAAGAATTTGGCTTTTCTGCATGAGACTACGGTTATGGACGGAACACCTGTATTCAACCTAGTGGAGAAAACTTTACCGGGCTGTAGGGTACTGAGATTTAAAGGTATTTTAAATTCTACCACCAATTTCATCATGGAAGAGATGGAAGCAGGCTCGGATTTTGAAACTGCCTTGAAAGAAGCTCAAAGGAGAGGTTTTGCTGAAGCAAACCCTTCAATGGATATAGACGGATGGGATGCGGCAGCAAAGACGGCGGCTTTGATAAATGTGCTGATGGACGGAGAAGTAAATCCCATGACCATAGATACGACAGGTATTTCAGGCATAACCGTTAAAGATATAGAAGAAGCAAAGAAAAAAGGCGGAAAGATTAAACTTCTTTGTGAAGGCTATAGGGAAAACGGAAGGGTAAAAGGAAGAGTTTATCCTGCTTTTGTGGACAACAGGGACATATTTAGCAAAGTTGATTCCACTACGTCCATACTATCCATCACCACAGACTTGATGGGAGAAATCTGCATAGTCGAGAGAAATCCCGAGATACAGCAGACCGCTTATGGCATATACAGCGATTTGCTGACACTGATCAAAGAATGGTTTTAGTTGAATCTAAAACCATTCTTTGTTATATTCGCTTAAATCAAGGGTGTATGGATATTCAACTTCTGCACCGTTATAGTTGCTGAAAATCTCTACAGCTTTAGGCACAGGCATTTCACCATAATGGAAGTTTTCCCTGACCTCCCAGAGTTTCCATTCTCCATCTTCTTGGCGAAAGATATAATGCCTGTAGAACTTGACGTTGAGATTGGGATCAGCATATTTCAGCTCATTCTTCACAAAGACCGCTTTGTTTTTAAATACATCATCATAATATACCTTGGAAATTTCAACGGGGCCTCTGGTGCCTGCCAATTCGGCAGGCATGATTCTGCCTTTTTTTATGTCCTCTTCTATACTTTTCTTGATATCCTCACGTAGATTCCTTAAATCCTCTTCGGTATAATACAATATATCCTTCAGGTCAAGTTTTCTGTCTTCATATCTTATTACCGGGCGGCTACTGTTTTTTATATAATCCAGGCTAAAATCTTTATAATAAATCTTCTTTATGTTTTCCTCATATTCAGAAAAAGGTATTTGATAAGTGAAGAACAGATAATCGTTTATTTCCTTTTCCCTGACCATATCTATTATTTTTTCATCCTGAGGGGTTTTATCCGAGGTGCA
>DUSG01000245.1 GCA_012842725.1 Clostridiales bacterium | reverse complement strand
TAAATATTATCCATAATATAATACCCCAATAAAAATACCTTTGTATCTGTTATAGATACAAAGGTATTTTTCTATTTCATCATCTTTTCAATGGTCTTTAACAATTCATCAACCACTTCCATTTCTCCTGCCTGTACTCTGCTTATTAAGCAGCTTTTCATATGATTTTCCAGCAGCAACTTGCTTACAGAATTCATGGCAGCCTGTACTGATGCAATTTGATTAAGAATATCATCACAGTAGGCATCTTTTTCTATCATTCCCTTTATGCCTCTTATCTGGCCTTCAATCCTGTTAAGCCTTGATATTAAAGATGCCTTCATCTTGTCCGGTCTATATGTCTTTCTTTCATTGTTCCCGTCGCAGCAGTTTCCACAGCCGGAAGCTATAATTTCATCATTCATTTCATGACCTCCTGGTTCACATATTTTACATGGTCTTTATTTCCGTTACATCATAACCTGCGTCTTCTACAGCTTCCTTCAACTTGGCATCCGCAACATCTTCACTTAATTCTACAATTGCATATTTGCCTTCCAAGCTTACCTCAACACTTGCAACCTCACCAATTTCCTTTAGAGCTTCCTCTACATGCCTTACACAATGTCCACAGCTCATTCCTTCGATACTGATTTTCTTTTTCATTTTATCTCCTCCATTCTTTTAAATCTAATTAATATTTTAAAATTATATCCTTGTCGGTTTAAATCTTCTGAGTCTAAGAGCATTAGTGAGAACCGATACCGAACTTAAAGACATGGCCGCTGCTGCAAATACCGGATTTAACAATGGTCCGCCAAATAAGTGAAGCACACCGGCGGCCAGCGGTATTCCTGCACTATTGTAAGCAAAGGCCCAGAAGAGGTTTTGCTTGATAGTTCTTATGGTGCTCTTGCTCAACTCTATTGCTGAAGGCACATCCATAAGGTCACTCCTCATCAGTACAATGTCTGCCGATTCCATAGCCACATCGGTGCCGGAACCTATGGCGATTCCTATATCTGCCTGTGCCAAAGCCGGTGCGTCATTTATGCCGTCTCCCACCATGGCAACCTTTTTGCCTTCATCCTGCAGTTTCTTAACTTCATTAGCTTTATCCTGAGGCAATACCTCAGCAAGGACTCTGTCGATTCCGACCTGTCTTGCTATAGCTTCGGCAGTCCTCTTATTGTCGCCGGTTATCATGACCACCTCTATGCCCATATCATGTAACCTTTGGATTGCCTTGGCACTGCTATTCTTCACCACATCCGCAACTGCGATAATTCCTGCCGGTTTGCCATCTATAGCAATATACATTGGAGTCTTACCTTCTGAAGCAAGCCTGTCGGATTCCTCTTCCAACTCCTTGAGTTCAATGTTTCTGTCATTCATCAGCTTTCTGTTTCCAAGAAGCACATCTGCTCCTTCAATATTTACTTCTATCCCATGGCCTGGTATTGCGGAAAATTTATCCACCTTAAGTAAATCGATTTTTTCATTTTCCGCTTTCCTGACTATTGCCTCACCCAGCGGATGCTCAGAACCTTTCTCTGCTGATGCGGCAATCTGTAATAATTTATTTCTTTCAATTATACTAGTTGTAATAATATCTGTTACTTCAGGTTTGCCTTCTGTAATTGTACCTGTTTTATCAAATACTATTGTATTAATCTTATGGGTAGTCTCAAGCGCTTCTCCACCTTTTATCAATATACCATATTCAGCGCCTTTGCCGGTACCTACCATTATAGCCGTAGGAGTTGCAAGACCCAATGCACAAGGGCACGCAATTACGAGCACTGAAATAAATATGGTCAAAGCAAATACTACAGATTCCCCACTGAGATACCAAGCTATTGATGCCACTATGGCAATAACAAGGACTATGGGAACGAAGTAGCCTGAAACAATGTCTGCTAATTGAGCTATTGGAGCTTTTGAACCCTGAGCCTCTTCAACAAGCTTGATTATCTGAGCAAGAGCTGTATCGCTTCCTACTTTTGTAGCCCTGAATTTAATGGAACCGTTCTTATTTATGCTTGCTCCCACAACCTTGTCACCTATATGCTTTTCAACAGGAATGCTCTCACCTGTCAACATTGACTCATCTACAGAGGTATATCCATCTATGACTTCACCGTCTACCGGTATTTTTTCACCGGGTTTAACCAGAATTATATCTCCAACTTCAACTTCTTCTATGGGTATCTGAATCTCCTGCCCATCCTGTATAATGGTTGCAGTTTTAGGTGCCAAACCCATAAGCTTTTTTATTGCTTCGGAAGTCTTGCCTTTTGATACCGCTTCCAGAGATTTCCCCAGAAGTATCAATGTTATTATAACCCCTGCAGATTCATAGTACAGATTCATTACACTGTCATGGTCCCCGATGTAAATTCTGTATGTGGAGTATAAACTGTAAATAATGGCCGCCGATGTTCCCATGGCAATCAAAGAATCCATATTAGGACTTCTTCTCATTAAAGCTTTGAATCCTACAGTATAAAATTTGTAGCCTGCTATAACAACAGGAGTTACCAGTACGACTTGAATCAGTGCAAATCTTAAAGGATTCATCATTGGGTCCAAAAATTCAGGCAGTGATTTATTTAGGCCGGGTATCATATGAGCCATTGCGAATATTAATAAAGGGGTGGCAAATATGGCTGAAACAGTGAATTTCGTCCATAATGTCTTTATTTCTTTTTCTTTTCTTGCCTTATCCTCATCTACTCTGTTCTTGCTTTCTATTTCCAAAGCTTTATATCCTGCTTTGTCAATAGCTTGCTTTATCTGAGAAAGCCTTACTTGGTTCGGATTATACTTCACATTTGCTTTCTCCGTTGCAAAATTTACCGATACGCTTTCCACACCTTCAAGTTTGCCAACTGTCCTTTCAATGGCTTTTGCACATGCAGCACATGTCATTCCGGCTATAGGTATTGATACTTCCTTGGCCTGTATTTCTTCAACGGCTTCATATCCGGCTTTTTTAACCGCTTCCTTTATTTTCTCCAAATCCAGCTTGCTTTCATCATATACAACATGCATCTTCTCTGTAGCAAAATTAACACTTACTTCTGCAACTCCGTCAAGTTTTTTTACTGCTCGTTCAGATGCCTTAGCACAAGCTGCGCAGGTCATACCTAATATATTTAAGTATTGGCTTTTCATATTGTTCATCCCTTCATTCTCGTTTCATATAGGGTACACCCCTATCCTATATTATTATGATACAATATTTCCTTTATAGTGTCAATATAAATAGAACGGATTATTCATTGCATAATTTAAGTCTTGCAATATAAAAGCGAAATCCTTGCATTAATAGTAACACTATTATTGCAAGGATAATAAGGAAACCACCTAAATCTCTTCATTATTCTTGGGTAAGATGACTTTAAATTTCGTGCCTACGTTAATTTCACTTTCAACCTCTATGGTTCCTTTATGCGCTTCTACAATAGCCTTTGTTATTGCAAGGCCAATGCCTGCTCCACCTGTTAACCTGGTCCTGGATTTATCAGCTCTATAGAACCTTTCAAATATATATGGCAGGTCTTCTTCTGCAATACCAATTCCATTATCAATTACTGCAAGCTCTGCTTTATTATTATCACCGGTAAGCTCTATAATCACTTTTCCGCCGGCATTGGTATACTTCAGTGCATTTGAAATCAAATTAACTATCATCTGGCTTATTTTATCCCTATCAGCTTTTATAATTTGTTTATCCAATTTTAGTTCCAACTGAATGTTCTTGCTTAAAAACTCTTTCTCAAAATTTCCGACTACTCTTTTGACTAACTCTTTTAGGTTGAACTCGGTTTTATCCAAAGTTAAAGCACCGCTTTCGTACTT
>DUSG01000244.1 GCA_012842725.1 Clostridiales bacterium | reverse complement strand
GAATTTTATTATGAATTACCGGAACATTTAATTGCTCAGGAACCCATTTATCCAAGAGATGCATCAAAACTTATGATATTAAGGAAAGATAGGGATTATTTAGAACACGATATTTTTAGAAATATTATTAATTATTTAAACCCAGGAGATTGTTTGGTACTGAATAATACCAGGGTAATACCTGCTAGATTGTTCGGCATTAGAGAAGATACTGGCAGTGTTATTGAATTTCTTTTATTAACAAGAAAATCAACTGATACATGGGAAACTATGGTAAGACCAGGGAAAAAAGCAAAAATAGGGACTAAATTTGTTTTTCCCGAGGGGCAAATGACAGCGGAAGTTATTGATATTGTAGAAGGTGGTAATAGAATAGTTAAATTTACCTATGATGGATTATTTGAAAATATATTAGATAAATTAGGTAAAATGCCTTTACCTCCATATATTAAAAAGGAATTAAAAGATAAGGAAAGATATCAGACTGTTTATTCAAAGTATGAAGGTTCTGCAGCTGCACCTACTGCAGGATTACATTTTACTGAAAAATTATTGAAAGATATTGAACTTAAAGGTGTTAATTTGGCTTATATTACCCTACATGTTGGGTTAGGTACTTTCAGACCGGTAAAAGTAAAGAATATCGAAGAACATACCATGCATTCTGAGTATTATGAAATCAGTAAGGAAAGTGCAGATATAATAAACAATACCAAAAAAAAAGGAAAGAAAGTTATATGTGTTGGGACTACCTCGATTAGAACAATAGAGACAGTAGCTACAAGTGAGGGTATAGTATATCCCCAAAAAGGATGGACAGACATTTTTATTTACCCTGGTTATAAATTTAAGTGTACCGACGGATTAATAACAAATTTCCATCTTCCGGAGTCAACACTTTTAATGCTTGTTAGCGCTTTAGCAGGCAAAGAAAAAATTATGAATGCCTATAAAGAAGCTATAAAGAGAGAGTACAGATTTTTCAGCTTTGGAGATGCAATGTTAATAATCTGATTATTGGGGGGAGGGGTACTATATTGATTAAAAATTTAGGCTATTTGAAACATAAGCTCATAAAGTATACTTATTATATTGAAATACTTCTGGCTCTATTTATAATTGCAGCCACTTTAGTTGGCGTAGCAGATTTAATAAGATACCTTGTCCTGATATTTAAGACAAACGCTATTGACACTTATTTAATATTTCAGAAGTTTCTAGGACATGTACTGTTGATGGTAGTTGGTGTAGAGCTCGTTATAATGCTTTTATCTCATAGCACTTCTAGTGTTCTGGAAGTTATATTATATGCTGTTGCGAGAAAATTGCTCATATATAGTGATACAACTTTAGACATGGCTATTGGAACAGTTGCTATAGGCATGGTATTTGCAATAAGAAAATACTTGTTTACTAAAGAAATAAAGCTTGAAGGGCATGGAAATGTTTTTTCTGCAGCAACCCCTGTATCTGTTGCTAATACTATTACTGGTTTAAATATACCTGAACATTTAGGGAATACTATTGGTGGAGTGATAGCTAAAATAGCAGAAAGTACCCATAGACCTGTTTATGAAGGAGTTGATTACAGAGTTGGAAATGCAAAGTTAAAAGTTATTTCAATGAAAGATGGTGTAATAGAAAAAGTAGTGATAGAAAATCTAGATGAATAGCAAGGAGAATAGTAGATGGCAATAAGATTTGAACTATTAAAGGAAAGTAAAAATACAGAAGCAAGAATAGGAAGAATTCATACCCCTCATGGTATTATCGATACTCCAACTTTCATGCCCGTTGGTACTCAAGCTACTGTTAAAGCTATGAGCCCTGATGAATTAAAAGAGATAGGTGCTCAAATTATACTTGGTAATACTTATCACCTGTATATTAGACCAGGTCATAAATTAATAGAAAGCTTTGGTGGTCTGCACGGTTTTATGAACTGGGATAGGCCCATACTTACTGACAGTGGAGGCTTCCAAGTTTTCAGTTTGAATGAATTGAGAAAAATTAGTGAGGAAGGCGTAGAATTCAAATCTCATCTGGATGGCTCAAAACATTTCTTTACCCCAGAGTTTGTAATTGAAATAGAAGAATCTTTAGGCGCAGATATTATAATGGCCTTTGATGAATGTATACCGTACCCATGTGAGAAGGATTATGCGAAAGAGTCTATGGAAAGAACAGTGAGATGGCTAAAGAGATGCAAAAAAGCTCATAAAAAGAATGATAAGCAGGCTTTGTTTGGAATTGTACAAGGAGGCATTTTTAGAGATTTAAGGATAGAAAGTGCGAAAATGACTGTTGATATAGATTTGCCTGGATATGCAATAGGTGGTTTAAGCGTAGGAGAACCAAAAGAAGTTATGAATGAAGTGTTGGAATATACAGTTCCGTTACTTCCAAAAGATAAACCTAGATATCTTATGGGAGTGGGAAGTCCGGATTCTATAATAGATGGTGTAATAAGAGGCATAGATATGTTTGACTGTGTTTTACCAACTAGAGTTGCCAGAAACGGTACTGTTATGACTTCAAAAGGCAAGTTGGTAGTGAGAAATGCCGAATATGCCAGGGATTCACTACCTTTAGATGAAAACTGCGACTGTTATGCTTGCAGAAATTTTTCTCGAGCTTATATTAGGCATTTGATAAAAGCAGGAGAGATATTAGGTGGAAGGCTTACAACAATACATAATTTAAGGTTTTTGCAAAATTTAATGAAAAATATCAGGGATGCTATAAAGAATGATAAAATTTTAGAGTTCAGGGAAGAATTTTTTGAAAGTTATGGATATAATAAATGATTTGTCAAGAAGGATTTTTATTAAATTATATTGAATATAAGTAAGGCTTCTATTAGAAGTGTTTAATTAATAAAGGGAGCCTTTATAAAAAATGCATGGATGGAAGGTTCATGTATAAG
The DNA here is from genome assembly GCA_012842725.1 of Clostridiales bacterium. Lineage (GTDB taxonomy): Bacteria > Bacillota > Clostridia > Lutisporales > Lutisporaceae > Lutispora. The sequence goes on along the minus strand of DUSG01000244.1, from coordinate 482 downwards.
TAAAATTAAACTTTCTTTGGATTAATAAACATTGCGGAGGAGGGAAATATAATGCCAGCATGGACTTCAACTATTCTATTGTATGTTGTAATTCTTGGAGTATTTTATCTACTACTTATAAGACCTCAAAAGAAGAAAGAGAAGCAAATACAAGAGATGAGGAACAGCATTAAGGAAGGAGATGAGATACTGACAATTGGCGGAATCTATGGCAAGGTTCTGAATGTTAAAGATGAAACGTTGACTATAGAAGTTGGAGCTGATAAAACAAAACTTAAAATAGCTAAGTGGGCTATAGGTAAGAAAATTGAGTCATAATGGCTAAAAGTAACTTGAATTGTATCAAGTTACTTTTTTTGGCTCTTTGTCAATTGTTGGGGTGGGAATCTTAAAGATTCCTGCCCTTAACTCGTTTTATGAGCATTTTAGTGTTATCTAGGTGATAATGATGTTTTTTTGCACACTTAATAAGCCAACTCTCG
>DUSG01000243.1 GCA_012842725.1 Clostridiales bacterium | reverse complement strand
TGCCTTACTATTTGAGCAGCCAATTCATTATGAGGGAGTCCGTCTCCAGAAAAAATAGGAAGTTTCTGCCCCCTGATGAGAGTTGTCAAACCGTCTATGGCAGAAATTCCTGTCTGTATAAAGTTTCTCGGATAAAGCCTGGCAACGGGATTCATAGGTCGGCCGTGTATGTCGTATTTTTTTGCTGAAAACAATGGAGCTCCGTCCAGCGGTTCTCCTATACCGTTGAATACTCTTCCCAGTATGTCTTTCGACAAGGGTATCTCAAGAGGCTTTCCGGTAAAGGATATTCTTGTGTTGTCAAGAGACATGCCTGAAGTCCCTTCATATACCTGAATAATAGCCTTGTCCCTGTCTATCTGGACCACTTTTCCTTTTCTGACACCCTGGCCTTCCACTTCTATTTCCACCATCTCGTCAAAGGAAGCATCTTTGACTCCGTCTACAATAATAAGAGGACCTTCTATCTTTTTAACGTTAAGATACTTTATCTTCATGTCTAATCGCCCCCTTGTCATACCGGGAAATCAGCGGGTCAAAATAATCGTCAATCTGCTTAAGGTATCTCTCGAATGCCTCTTCATCGCCTTCTGCCACGTTGTATTTCATGGAAATTATGTCGTAAAACAGTTTCTCATCCTTCACTATGCTTATTGGCGCACCTTTTTTCACCGCTGCAAAAGCTTTTTCATAAAGTCTGTCTATAACCCTCAGCATATTGTACTGCTTTTTCAGAGATACATTGGCATCCAGTTCGTGAAATGAATTCTGCTGGAGATATCCTATTTTTAAAACCTTGGAAATCTCCAGTATGAGCCTTTGGTCATCGGGAAGTATATCTTCTCCTACCAGCTTCACTATCTCCATCAGTTTACTTTCTTCTCCAAGAATGCCAAGCATCTTTTCCCTTAACTCCATCATATGGTGGGATACATTTTCCCTGTACCATTCCTTCAAATCATCCACATAACCTGAATACGAATAAATCCAGTTTATGGCCGGGTAGTGTCTTGAGTATGCGAGAGCCCTGTCGAGAGCCAAAAAAGTACCTACCACTCGCTTAGTATTTTGGGTCACTGGTTCAGAAAAGTCTCCACCCGGTGGGGATACAGCACCTATTATGGTTATGCTTCCTTCCTCTCCGGAAAGGGTCTTTACATCTCCTGCTCTTTCGTAGAACTGTCCTAATCTTGAAGGCAAATAAGCCGGATAACCTTCCTCAGCAGGCATCTCCTCCAGCCTTCCTGATATTTCTCTCAAAGCTTCAGCCCATCTGGATGTTGAGTCAGCCATAATAGCTATATTGTAACCCATATCCCTGTAATATTCTGCTATGGTTATGCCTGTGTATATGGAAGCCTCACGGGCAGCAACGGGCATGTTGGAAGTATTTGCTATGAGCACTGTCCTGTTCATGAGAGGTTCTCCGTTTCGTGGGTCCTTCAGTTTTGGAAAATCTTCCAGCACCTCAGTCATTTCATTTCCTCTCTCTCCGCAACCTACATAGATTATTATGTCTGCGTCACTCCACTTTGCCAGCTGATGCTGAGCGCTGGTCTTCCCTGTTCCGAAACCTCCCGGTATGGCTGCCGTTCCTCCCTTGGCCAATGGGAAAAATGTATCGATTACTCTTTGTCCAGTTACCAGTGGCTTACTAATAGGATTTCTCCTGGCCACAGGTCTAGGCACTCTTACCGGCCATTCCTGATACATTTTTATCTCATGTTTGTTGGAACCGTCGTCCAATATCAAAAGCACATGCTCAAGATCGTATTCCCCGTCTTTTTCTGCAAATATGACTTTTCCACGTTTATCCGGCGGTATCATGAGCTTGTGCTTAACAGCGGTGGTTTCCTGTACTTCTCCGAATATTTCTCCCGACCTTAGTTCTTGTCCCACAGTTACATTTATTTTCACTTTCCACTTTTTATGAAGATCTATGGAAGTAAGCCCTATGCCTTCCGGAATATAGTTTCCGCTTTTCTCATATATGTCCAATAGCGGTCTTTCAATGCCGTCAAATATGTTCCCTATTATACCCGGACCTAATTTAACTGATAATGGTTTGTTGGTAGAATATATGGGTTCTCCGGCCTTCAATCCCGCTGTTTCTTCATATACCTGTATAGTAGCCAGATCTTCATTTATGGATATTATCTCTCCTATGAGCTTTTTCTCACCAACCATCACCATTTCCCTCATGCTGAAGCTTTTCATATTCTCCGCCTTCACTACAGGACCATTTATCATTACGATTTTCCCCACATTGCTCATGCCTTCAACACCTCGTCTAACTTTTCATATAGGAGTTTGCCCATATATTCCTTTGCCTCATCTATAAGGGCTTTTATGCTGAAATCCGCTACAATGCCCTTTTCTCTGTCTTCTATGATAAAACCGCCTATTATATCTTCTTTATGACCCGTAATTTCTATATTTTTTCTATCCACTCTCTGAGCCACCTTTTCCTTGATAAAGGAACCCAGAGCATCCATATCTCTATTGGTAAGGATTAATACCAGGTTTTGTCCTTCCATCAAATCCAAAGCCTGATTTAAGTTTTTATTCATAAATTCCTTATATCCGTCACTCTTTACGAATTCTCCAGCCCATTTTTTTAGGCTTTCAGTGAGTTCCCTGAAAAGTTCTTCCTTTTTCTTTATTATTTCCTGTTCTTTATCCTCTTGAATTGCAGCCAATATTGCTGTTCTTTTTGCTTCGGCCCTTTTTTTGGCATCTTCCATTATGGCTTTTATCTGCTTTTCATATTCCTTTCTCTCTTCATTAAGCTTCTGCTCCAGTTCTTCCGCCAGTTTCTTCTTCCTTTCAGCCCAGTCTTTTTCCACATGTTCAAATAATACTCGCTTAAACAGTTCCAGTTTTCCTTCTACTGTTACAGACATACTATCATACTCCTCAAATCTTTAATCCTATTGATTCTCTGATATTTCTTGTGATGTAATCCTTATTTCTTCTTAAACCATGTCTATCCGGTATAGTAGTTACTATTGGCATCTTTGGATCAAGCTTTATTTTATTTATTTCCTCCTCCAATTCTTCAGTGAGAGATTCGGTAATGAGAATGATACCTATATCCGGATTGTTGCAAGCTTTCTTGAGTTCTTCTTCAGCTTTCTCTCTTTCATGGACTACTACACCCTCAACTCCTGCAAGTCTGAAGCCAATTAAAGTATCTGCATTATCGCTTATAAGGTACATTTTCATTGCCTACACCTTCTATAATCGTCCCAATATCATTATGGACACAATGAGTCCATATATGGCTATACCTTCTGCCAAACCTACAAATATAAGGGTTTTACCAAGTATGCCAGGATCTTCGGATACTGCACCTAATGCTGAAGAACCTACGGCTCCTACAGCATATCCTGCGCCGATGGTTGCAAGACCTGTAGATACAGCAGCAGCAATAAAGCCTAAGCCGGAAATTGAACTTTCTGTATCTTGAGCGAATACTACCTGTGGAGCCATGATGAATAGGAATAAAGCTATGAGGGTTATATATGACCCTAAGCTGATTCTCAATGCCCTCTTTATTTTCTTCTTATCTGTACTCTCATTTGATTTCATCAGTATAACACCGCATCCTATAGTGATTAATACTATCAATAAAGCAATTGCAACAACAATATACATATTTTTCTTCCTCCATTTCATAATAATTAATGCATTCTCAACCGTTTATTCTTATTGGCTTATATTCTACTCCGTCACCGGAATAATATTTCGAAAACAATTCGTAATACTCAAGTCTCAGGCCCTGAATAAATACTATAAGGCCCTCCAATCCTATAATGACTATGTTGCCCAGGACCAATACCAATAGCCCGCCAAAGCCTGAATTTATCATCTCGGCCATGGTTTCAAAGGCCAGATACAGTCCTGCGTGGTTTAAGGCAAAAGCGCCGACTCTTATGAATGATATTGTATTTGACAAGAACGAAAGCAATGTCTCTATAACTCCAAATCCTGCCTCCGTATAATAATCCACTACTCTTTCCTTATACAACCTGTTGGAGCCTTTTATAATGTTTGAAATAGGCTCTTTTAATACATTCAGCAGTAAAAGGACTGCCATGATGATTATGAGGACAGAAAATGGTACGTCAATCAATCCATAAACACTGTTGACCACCGTAAATATAAGCGTCAGGAAAAACAGGAAACCTACCAGGCCTTCTCTTCCGAAAATACCTTCTTCAATGTTCCTTCTTTTCCAATTGTTTACCAGACTATATAAGAAACTTATGGTCATAAGTATGATACCTAATCCTATAGCCAGTATGAGCATGGTATTTATATTGGCCATAGGCCTGATAAACAGCGCAGGTATTAAATGTTCATTGCCGAATACACTGCCATACAACAGTCCAAATACCATGGAGCTTCCACCAAGCCTTGACAAAATCCCTCCAAAGTCTGCTCTCTTTTTCTTGTAGGTCAAGTATAAACCTGCCGTAAGGATTACAAATCCCTGTCCTAAATCACCGAACATGGCTCCGAAAAGGATCATATAGCTGAGTCCGAAAAATACGGTGGGATCCACCTCATCATAGGATGGAAGTCCATACATTTTTATCAGTGCTTCAAATGGCCTTATGAGCCAGTTATTCTTAAAGCTGGTAGGAGGAGCTTTTGCCATTTCCCTGACTGGGGCATCATCAATCAAAAGTAATATGTTATTGCCGAAATAATCCCGCATTTCCTTCTGAAGTCTGTTTACCTTGCTCCTAGGTACATATCCAAAGAGGAAAAAGAGCCTTTGCCCCATAGCGGCTTCCCTCTTGACCATTTCAACCTTTTCTTCAAGCTTTAATGCCAAATATGCTTTTCTAATTTCATGGCTGATATCTCCTCTGTGCTTTTGCACCATATCCTTCAGTTCTTTGATTTCATTCAGCAGATTTTTTATTTCTTCAGTAAGTTTTTCCATTACTTCCTGAGCTGTTCCCTGATACCCCTCAGGCAGCTTCAGTTCCTGGTAATTCAGTGACATAAACAATCTTTCGATTTCCTCGTCAAAGTATTGAGGAGCAACAGACATAACTATTATATTGTCATCTTTTACAGCAACCTTAAGCACAAGTGAAGGAATATTTTCATAGTTTCTTTTCAGCCTGTCGTAATTTTCTCTGGATATGACAAAGAGTTTGAACCTCAAATACTTAAGATTCAGCAATTGCCCTATGTCCATGTTAATATCTTTCATATAATTTAAATTGTTGATATAATTTCTCTTTTCCTCTACCAGCTTGTTTTTATTCTCTATCTCATCCCATAGTTCCCTTACCGCTTCATACTCTTCCTTCATGGCATTCATAATCTGAGAATAATCATAATCTATCCCTAATGAAACCGTATCTATTGAAGGCTTTAAATTAAATATGTCATAGAGGGACTTGATGATTTGCTCATCCTTTCCAAAATCTTTATTGGCATTGTAAGGCATAAGGTGGCTGGATTCTTCTATGGCTTCTATATTCTCTTCCGAAGCGCTGAGCTTGAAATATCCTGAGTTTATTTCAGAAAGGGCATTCAGCATATGCATACTGCCGTTTAATACAACAGCTCTGCATATTCTGTCCATATCCTGTATTCTCCCTACTATGCCTACAGTTTTCATCCTTTCTACTGCCACTCATACCGCCCCCTTAGTCAATATTTTTTATCAGATACTTTCTGCCCTGTTCTTCCGGAAC